>DATLOA010000202.1:0-2115 GCA_035536515.1 Burkholderiaceae bacterium
ATCGATGCAAGACTTGTTTGCTCCCACAGCAACCGGCGTTCCGCTGGCCGAGCGCCTGCGCCCGCGCACGCTCGATGACGTCGTCGGGCAAGCGCATCTGCTTGGGCCGGGCAAGCCGCTGCGGGTGGCGTTCGAGTCCGGGCGGCCGCACTCGATGATCCTGTGGGGCCCGCCCGGTGTTGGCAAGACCACGCTGGCGCGCCTGATGGCCGATGCGTTTGGCCTTAATTTCATTGCAATCTCTGCTGTGCTGGGCGGAGTCAAAGACATTCGCGATGCCGTCGAGCGCGCGCAAGCCACACGCGCACAGTCGGGCAAGCCAACGGTCGTGTTCGTTGATGAAGTGCATCGCTTCAACAAAGCGCAGCAGGATGCATTCTTGCCGCACGTCGAGTCCGGGTTGTTCGTTTTTGTCGGCGCCACTACCGAGAATCCATCGTTCGAAGTGATTGGCGCGCTGCTGTCGCGGGCCGCGGTCTATGTGCTGCAGCCGCTGTCGCGCGACGAGCTTCAGACGTTGCTGGATCGTGCGCTGGCGCTTGAACCGGAAACATTGAGCATTGGTGCGAAAGCGCGCAGCATGATGTTCGACCTCGGCGACGGCGACGCGCGGCGCTTGCTGAATGCGTTGGAGGTCGTGGCGAATGCGGCGCGCGACCGGCATCTGTCATCGATCGACGCGGACTTTCTGCGTGACTCGCTGCCGGCAACGCTGCGCCGCTTCGACAAAGGCGGCGAGAATTTTTACGACCAGATCTCAGCGCTGCATAAATCGGTGCGGGGCTCCGACCCCGATGCGTCGCTCTATTGGATGGTGCGCATGTTCGACGGCGGCGTCGATCCGCGCTACGTGGCGCGCCGCGCAATAAGAATGGCGGCCGAAGATATCGGTCTGGCCGACCCGCGCTCGCTCGAAGTCGCACTCGCTGCCGCCGATACCTACGAAAGGCTGGGCTCGCCAGAGGGCGAGCTCGCGCTCGCGCAGGCAATCGTCTATTTGGCGTGCGCACCGAAATCCAACGCCGTGTATCACGCGTACGGGGCGGTGCGCGCCTTTATCGAGCAGGACGGCTCGCGGCCGGTACCTATGCACTTGCGGAACGCGCCCACGCGGTTAATGAAAGAGCTCGGCTACGGCGAAGGCTATCGATACGCGCACGACGAGGCTGGTGCGGTCGCCGCAGGAGAAACGTATTTACCGGAAGGCGTGACCGCGCAGCGCTGGTATCACCCGACCGATCGCGGTGTCGAAGCGCGGATCGCCGCGCGGCTCGAAGAGCTGCGCCGGCTGAACGCCGCCAAGTAGCGTCCCGCGATGCTCGATATCAATTTACTTCGCAAGGATGTTGCGACGATCGCAGCGCGTTTGAAAGCGCGCGGCTACGAGTTCGACGTGGATCGCTTCAATGCGCTGGAGGTCGAGCGCAAGTCCATTCAGACAAAAACGGAAGACCTACAGGCGCGGCGCAACGCGCTGTCGAAGCAGGTCGGCATGCTGAAAGCCAAAGGGCAGGATGCAGCGAGCGTGCTTACCGAAGCAGCATCGATTCCAGACGAGGTGAAGAAGCTGGAAGCGGAGCTTGCTGGCGCCCAGCAGACGATGCAGCAGTGGATGCTCGAAGTTCCAAACGTTACGCACGAATCGGTTCCGGTCGGCGCGTCGGCAGACAACAATGTTGAAGTGCGCCGCTGGGGAACGCCGCGCTCGTTCGATTTCCCTATCAAAGATCACGTGGACATCGGTACGCCGCTCGGCCTCGACTTCGCCACGGCCGCCAAGCTATCGGGCTCGCGTTTCACGTTTCTGCGGGGGCCGCTGGCGCGGCTGCAACGCGCTCTCGCGCAGTTCATGCTTGACGTTCAAACGCGCGAGCACGGCTACACCGAGTGCTACACGCCGCACATCGTCAACGCCGAATGCCTGATCGGCACGACGCAGCTGCCGAAGTTTCGCGACGATATGTTCTGGGTCACCAAGGGAGGCGGAGCGGACAAGGAAGAGATGTATCTGATCTCGACCTCCGAAATATCGCTGACGAACACAGTGCGCGATCAAATCCTGCGCGAATCGGATCTGCCGCTGAAGCTCACGGCGCATACCCCGTGTTTTCGCTC
>DATLOA010000203.1:0-6184 GCA_035536515.1 Burkholderiaceae bacterium
ACGCGCGTGCACGCTGCCGGACTCGTGATTCGTGATTTGCCAGTACGGTCATCGAGTTTTCGCGCGCAAAGCGACCTATCGAGTTATTTGAAGCAGCAGCGCATTGTCGGTATCGCAGACATTGACACGCGCAAGCTCACGCGTCGTTTGCGCGAAGGCGGCGCCCAGGCGGGCTGTATCGTCGCGGCAGAAACCGGCCAAGGATTGGGTGAGACTGCGGTTGAGCGCGCGTTGCGACGCGCCAACTCGTACGCTGGCATGGCGGGACAGGATCTAGCGAAAGTGGTCAGCGTCAAGCGGCCATACCAGTGGAACGAGGGAAGCTGGCGTCTCGCACGTGACGACGGCACCCCCGGGTTTGTTGCGCCCAATCAAGATCGCTTTCACGTAGTCGCTTACGACTTCGGCGTTAAACAGAATATTTTGCGGCTGATGGCCGATCGCGGTTGCCGCATCTCGACTGTGCCCGCTCAAACGAGCGCGAAGGACGTGTTGAAGCTAAAGCCCGATGGCGTGTTCCTTGCCAACGGCCCCGGCGATCCCGAGCCATGCGACTACGCAGTGGAAGCCACGCGTGAATTCATCGCGCGTCAGATGCCGACATTCGGCATTTGCCTCGGACATCAGATCCTCGGGCTTGCGGTCGGTGCGCGCACGCTGAAGATGAAGTTCGGTCATCACGGCGCCAATCACCCAGTGCTCGACCTCGCAACTCGCAAGGTTTACATCACTAGTCAAAACCACGGCTTTGCGGTCGACGAAAAAACGTTGCCCGCGAATACACGTATTACGCACGTGTCGCTATTCGATGGATCGCTGCAGGGCTTTGAGGTGAGCGATGCGCCAGCGTTCTGTTTTCAGGGCCATCCCGAAGCGAGCCCAGGGCCGCACGATATCTGCGACCTGTTCGATCGATTCGTCGAGATGATGGCGACACGCCGGCTGCAGCCTAGTGTGAATGAACGTGTGTCCGCATGACCGTTAACGCGGTCAAGAACACTTTGGCCGAGGCGCTTGGCGCCTTGCAGGCGCTGATCGGCAATGAAGCGGTGCTGCAAAGGATTGCCGCTGCAGGGCAGTTGTTGGCAGACACTTTTGTCGCCGGCGGCCGCGCCTACTCATGCGGCAACGGCGGCTCGATGTGTGACGCTATGCACTTTGCCGAAGAGTTGACTGGGCGCTTCCGGGACAACCGGCCCGGATATGCAGCGATGGCGATCAGTGATGCCAGTCACCTGTCGTGCGTTGGCAACGACTACGGTTATGAGCACGTGTTCGCGCGCTTCATTGAAGCGCACGGGCGTGCAGGCGACGTTCTGCTCGCGATCTCGACCAGTGGCACGAGCAACAACGTGCTCGCTGCGGTCAACACTGCGCGTCAGCGCGGCATGAAGGTGATAGGGCTAACCGGCCGCCATGCCACGCTGCTGGCGGAATCAGCTGATATCGCGATCGTCACCGCGGCAGGCAAATATGCCGACCGCGTACAAGAACTGCACATCAAGGTCATTCACATTCTGATCGAGCTGGTCGAGCGCCAGCTCGCGCCCGCGAATTACTCCAGCAGCTGATGCCGAAGCGAGAAGACCTCAAAAGCATTCTTATCATCGGCGCCGGCCCCATCGTGATCGGCCAAGCGTGCGAGTTCGACTATTCCGGTGCGCAGGCATGCAAGGCCCTGAAAAGTGAGGGGTACAAGGTCGTTCTCGTCAACAGCAATCCGGCGACGATCATGACCGACCCAGAAACGGCCGACGTCACATACATCGAGCCGGTCACGTGGCAGGTCGTCGAACGCATCATCGCGCAGGAGAAGCCTGATGCGATCCTGCCGACGATGGGCGGCCAGACGGCGCTCAACTGCGCGATGGATCTGTACAACAACGGCGTGCTTAACAAGTACGGCGTGGAACTTATCGGAGCATCGCCCGACGCAATTGCCAAGGCGGAGGATCGCCTTAAGTTCAAGGATGCAATGACGCGCATCGGGCTGTCAACGGCGCGCTCGGGCGTCGCGCATACGCTAGCCGAAGCCATGTCGGTGCAGGAGACGATCGGGTTTCCCGCGGTGATTCGTCCGAGCTTCACGCTTGGCGGCACCGGGGGCGGCATCGCCTACAACATGGAAGAGTTCGTCGTGACCTGCCAGCGCGGTCTTGATTTGTCGCCTACGCGCGAGCTGCTGATCGAAGAATCGCTGATTGGCTGGAAAGAATTCGAAATGGAGGTCGTGCGCGACAAAGCCGACAACTGCATCATCGTGTGCTCGATCGAGAATCTGGACCCGATGGGCGTGCACACAGGCGATTCGATCACTGTCGCGCCGGCTCAGACGCTGACCGACAAGGAGTATCAACTGATGCGTAAT
Organism: Burkholderiaceae bacterium; assembly: GCA_035536515.1. Lineage (GTDB taxonomy): Bacteria > Pseudomonadota > Gammaproteobacteria > Burkholderiales > Burkholderiaceae_F > JACCZX01. Next base: position 2,369 of record DATLOA010000203.1, read on the forward strand.
GCGTCGATTGCGATCCTGCGCGAGATCGGCGTCGACACCGGCGGCTCGAACGTGCAGTTCGCAATCGATCCGAAGAATGGCCGGATGATCGTGATCGAGATGAACCCGCGCGTGTCGCGCTCGTCGGCGCTGGCGTCAAAGGCGACCGGATTCCCGATTGCGAAGATCGCAGCCAAGCTGGCGGTCGGCTATACGCTCGACGAGCTGCGCAACGAGATAACGGGCGGTGCGACTCCTGCATCCTTCGAGCCGACGATCGACTACGTTGTAACCAAGATCCCACGTTTCGCGTTCGAAAAATTTCCGCAGGCCGACAATCATTTGACGACGCAGATGAAATCAGTCGGAGAAGTGATGGCGATCGGCCGCACGTTCCAGGAGTCATTTCAAAAGGCGCTGCGCGGACTCGAAGTCGGCTCCGACGGACTCGATGAGCACTCGAGTGATCGCGATGAGATCGTCGAAGAAATAGGCGAGCCTGGCCCCGATCGGATCTGGTTCGTCGCCGATGCGTTTCGAATCGGTATGACACTCGATGAAGTATTCGAGGAAACAGCGATCGACCCTTGGTTTCTGGCGCAGATCGAGGAGCTGGTGCAGATCGAAGGCCGGGTGAAAGGTCGGACGCTTCGCGAGCTGATGCCCGACGAGTTGCGGTATTTGAAACGCAAAGGGTTGTCCGATCGGCGTTTGGCTACGCTGCTGGCAGCCTCCGCGTCGGAGGTGCGATCGGCGCGGCTGCGGCACGGCGTACGGCCAGTTTACAAACGGGTCGACACCTGCGCGGCCGAGTTCGCGACGACCACCGCATATATGTATTCGACCTATGAGGATGAATGCGAGGCAGAGCCGACCGATCGCAAGAAAGTGATTGTGCTCGGGGGCGGCCCGAACCGGATCGGGCAGGGCATCGAGTTCGATTACTGCTGCGTGCACGCTGCCTTCGCGCTACGCGACCATGGCTTCGAGACGATCATGGTCAACTGCAATCCGGAAACGGTGTCGACCGACTATGACACATCGGATCGGCTGTACTTCGAGCCGCTGACGCTGGAAGACGTGCTGGAGATTGTCGACATCGAGAAGCCGCTCGGTGTGATCGTTCAGTACGGCGGGCAAACGCCGCTGAAGCTCGCGCGCGATCTGGAAGCCAATGGGGTTCCTATCATCGGCACGTCGCCCGATTCAATCGACATCGCCGAAGACCGCGAGCGCTTTCAGAAACTGCTGCAGCGGCTCGGACTGAAGCAACCGCCAAACCGCACTGCGCGCACCGAGGAAGAGGCGCTGCTGCTTGCGACAGAGATCGGCTATCCGCTGGTCGTGCGTCCCAGCTACGTCCTCGGTGGCCGCGCGATGGAGATCGTGCACGACGGCCGTGACCTCGAGCGCTATATGCGCGAAGCGGTCAAAGTCAGCAACGATTCGCCGGTTCTGCTCGACCGCTTTCTCGATGATGCGATTGAAGTCGATGTCGACTGTATTGCCGACGGCGAGCGTGTGCTGATCGGCGGGGTGATGGAACACATCGAGCAGGCGGGCGTGCATTCGGGCGACTCGGCGTGTTCGCTGCCGCCATATTCGCTCTCGCAGGCCACTATCGTCGAGCTGAAGCGACAGACTGAACAGATGGCGCGCGCCTTGAATGTAGTCGGCCTGATGAACGTGCAGTTCGCAATTCAGAAGCAAGACGGCGAATCCTCAGTTTTTGTCCTTGAGGTCAACCCGCGCGCTTCGCGCACAGTGCCATTCGTATCGAAGGCAACCGGTAAGCAATTGGCGAAGATCGCGGCGCTGGTCATGATCGGCGTAACGCTAGATCAGCAGGGTGAAACGGGCGAAGTCGAGCCGCCGTACTACTCGATCAAGGAATCGGTGTTTCCGTTTTCCAAATTTCCTGGTGTCGATCCGCTCCTCGGTCCAGAAATGCGCTCCACCGGCGAAGTGATGGGCGTGGGTGAAACATTCGGAGAAGCACTGTTCAAGTCCCAGTTGGGCGCGGGTTCGACGCTGCCGGAATCAGGCACCGTGTTTCTGAGCGTGATGGATCAAGACAAGCCCAAAGCGGTCGCCGTCGCCCGGCTGCTGCATGACAAGGGCTATCAATTGGTGGCAACGCGCGGCACTGCACTGGCGATTGAAGAAGCAGGCATTCCGGTCGCGGTCGTCAATAAGGTTAAAGACGGGCGGCCGCACGTGGTCGATCTGCTGAAAAATGGTGATATTCACCTTGTCATCACCACCGTGAGCGAAGTGCGCAGCCAGATTGCCGACTCGCGCTCGATACGCACCACTGCGCTCGCGCAGCGGGTCACCTATTACACGACGATGGCTGGTGGACGCGCGGCGATCGAAGGGCTGCGGCAATTCGATCGGCTCAAGGTGTATGACTTGCAGTCATTACATAGACGTCTGCACTGATTTGCGCACGTCTGAGCAATTAAGTTACATTGCAATACGCCCCGGCCTTTGCCGGGGCTTTGCTTTTGGTTGATGCTAATGCGATCAATACCGATTACGGCGCGCGGTGCCGAAAAACTTAGAGCCGAATTGCAGCGGCTGCGCGGTACCGACCGGCCCTTGGTTATTCAGGCGATCAAAGACGCGCGCGAAAAAGGCGATCTGACCGAGAACGCCGAATACGACGCCGCGCGCGAGCGCCAGGGATTCGTCGAGGGCCGCATTCAGGAGCTCGAAGGCAAGCTGTCGGCGCTGCAGATCATCGACCCCGCGACCGTCGACGCCGCCGGCCGCGTTGTATTTGGCGCAACCGTCGAGCTCGAAGACCAGAACTCAGGCGATGTCGTCAAGTATCAGATTGTCGGCGACGATGAGGCCGACATTAAGGAGGGCTGGATTTCGGTGTCGAGCCCGATTGCACGCGCGTTGATCGGCAAGAGCGAGGGCGACATTGCGACCGTTGTTGCGCCTGGCGGCGAGCGCGAATATTCGATCGTTTCGGTGTCGTATACCTAGTTCGCAAACCTAGGTTCGCAATAAGGGCGTGCCGCAACACGCGATTTAGCGCCGATTACGCGGCTATCCTTTATCCCGGCGCCGCCGTTCGTCTGTACGCTGATTCACTGACGCATCCGGCTCCTGCTTTTCTTCGCTTTCAGGCTGAGGTCTGAACAGCACAATCATCTTTCCGATCGATAAGACGTTGGCGGCAGCTAGGTTGCCTGCCAGATCGGCCGCGATTTGCGCTCGCTGCTCGCGGTCGTCCCCTGGGACTTTGATCTTGACGAGCTGATGCGCTGTTAAAGCGCGATCGACCTCACGCACCACGTTTTGGGTCAGGCCGGCGGCACCCAGCGACACGACGGGTCGTAGACCGTGCGCGCGCGCTTTCAGCGACTTGCGTTGTGCGGAAGTGAGTGCCAATTCGGTCATTTGGATGGGAATCAAATCGATGATTTGCAAGCCATTTCTTGCGTGAAAACGACCGGGCGGTGGGACGCAAACCGCCTGTCGGCCTCATCGGATCGTACATCCCTCACATTCAAGAAGCCGCGCCATGCGTCGTTACCCAGTTGTGCATAGGAGCGCGTTTGTCATGAGAAAACAGGATACGTGTGGCTTCACGCTGATCGAGGCGATGGCCGCGGTCGCCGTCGTGGGCATCCTGGCAGCGATCGGAATTCCGAATTACTCGCGCTACGTAACTCGCGGTCACCTCGTCGACGCGGGTAATGCGCTGTCGGACTATCGCGTCCGCATGGAGCACTTCTATCAGGACCATCGCACCTACGCGAAAGCAGGCGCATGCGGTCAGTCGGTGCCTACGGGTCTGGCGGACTTCGTGGTCGCATGCGA
>DATLOA010000204.1:0-2770 GCA_035536515.1 Burkholderiaceae bacterium
GGCGTTTCGAGTAGTCTCGCCGCCGCATTCGCTTCAAGTCCAGTACCCTCGACTCGTCCTACCTCATCGCTAGCTGTTGTTGCTTGATGGTCTTGGCAGTTCCCCCGGTTACGTTGCTTGATCCGCTTGCATGCGTGGAGCGTCATGTCGACGCGCGCGCGATTTTTTAGGAACGTAATCAAAATGGCTAGTGGCAAAGTGAAGTGGTTCAACGAGTCCAAGGGTTTTGGCTTCATTACCCCGGACGGCGGCGGCGCCGATCTGTTCGCGCATTACAGCGAGATCGTCGGCTCAGGCTTTAAGACATTGACCGAAAATCAGCAGGTCGAGTTCGTGGTCAAGCAGGGTCCAAAGGGTCCGCAGGCCTCGCAAATCAGGCCAATGTAATTTCGGAGCTTCATTAAGACCGCGGCTTGCCGCGGTTTTTTTCGCCGGTTTTTTTCACCTTCTAAGCCGAGACAAGTTTCAGATCAAGCACCGGTCCCCTCATACGCCCGCTGGCGAAACCACTTGGTGGCGATCCACTTTTCGCCGCTGGCCACCGGGCTGCCGCCGTGCAGCGTGCGCACGTCGAGTGCGCCCGCCTCGTCGCAATAAGCGAAGTACACGGCGTGACCTTTACGAGGTAGCACGTCAAGTCCGATCTCGGGAAACACGGTGGAGCCGCCGCGAGTCACATCGTTCAAATACATGATCAAGGTTGCAATGCGCTGGCCGCCTTGCGCAAGCACCTCGTTGTTGCCAGGGTGCGCGGGATCGAAGTAGTCGTAGTGCGGCTTGTACTCGCCGCCCGGTTCATAGTGCAGCACCTGGATTGGCTCGCCCTGGTCGATCGGACAGTCCACCAGATCGGCAATGCGGCGCTCGATTCGCTGCAGCAGCTCATTTTCACCGCGCGTGAAATAGGTTCCCGAACTGGTGCGGTGCGGATGAAAGTCGTACGCACCGGTACTGGCATTCACAACACTCGACCGTTGCAGCTTGTCACGCGACAGGCCGACCAGCGAATCACATTCGTCGTGCGACAACAGATTCCCGAATAACACCACGCGCGGCGACTCGATGACGAAAAGCATCTCAACTTCGCGATCGAGAGTTTCGAGGCTGTTCGGCATCTCGGCGAGTTGCGTGCTTAAGGGCATCGACGACCCGCCGTTCCCGCGCGCGGCGGGCGCGCTCTGGCCCCCTGTGGGCGTCGCGTTGACTTGCGAAGGCGGCGCCGTTTGCCCCGACAGTTCGCGCCATGCGTTGTCGACGACCGCCCCTGCGTAGTTCGCGTCGTACTTGGCGGCGAGCAACGCCTGCAGCACCGCGTCGCGGGTTGATTCGAGCTCGTGCATGGTGCGCAACCATGCCTGCAACTCCGAAGGAAGTTGATCAAGTCTCACGGCGCCTGAAGTTTAGCTTCCGCGGCAGTATTCTTAGCCTTCGACAGGATTGGCGGGAGATTCGCATGCTGCAAAAAGTGGGATTGCCTTCCTTGGCGGAGGCCGCGTTGCTTAAGACCGAGGCGTATATCGGCGGCGAATGGCAGGCGGCGGCATCGCGCGCCCGCTTCGCAGTGCTGAACCCGGCCGATGGGGTGGAGATCGCAAAGGTAGCGAACTGCAAAGCCGTCGAGGCACAGCGCGCGGTCGATGCTGCGCGTGCGGCACTACCGGGTTGGCGCGCGAAGACTGCGAAGGAGCGTGCGGCGGCAATGCGGCGCTGGTTCGAGCTAATCATTGCGCACCAGGAAGATTTGGCGAAGCTGATGACCGCCGAGCAGGGCAAGCCGATGACCGAGAGCCGCGGCGAAGTGGCCTACGGGGCGTCGTTCATCGAATGGTTTGCCGAGGAAGCCAAGCGCGTTTACGGCGACACGATTCCGACCACGGCCGACGACAAGCGCTTGCTGGTTTGGAAAGAGCCGATCGGCGTGTGCGCCGCGATAACGCCGTGGAATTTCCCGGTGGCGATGATTACGCGCAAGGTCGCGCCTGCGATCGCTGCGGGTTGCACCGTCGTCGTCAAACCTGCCGAGCAGACTCCGCTGTCGGCGCTTGCCGTCGCAGAGCTGGCGCATCGAGCCGGTTTTCCTGCAGGCGTGTTCAACGTCGTGCCGGCCGACGAATCAAATTCGATCGCGGTCGGCAAGACGTGGTGCGAGTCAGAGGTTGTGCGCAAGCTGTCATTTACCGGATCGACCGCCGTTGGCCGCATTCTTATGCAGCAGAGCGCGCCGACGCTGAAAAAACTTTCGCTCGAGCTCGGAGGTAACGCGCCGTTCATCGTGTTTGACGACGCCGACATCGACGCCGCGGTCGAGGGCGCCATCGCTTCGAAGTATCGCAACGCCGGCCAGACATGCGTCTGCACGAATCGCTTCTACGTGCACGAAAAGGTCTACGACGAGTTCGTGCAGAAGCTCGCGGCGAAAGCAGCACAGCTCAAGGTGGGCTCGGGCTTCGAGACCGGCGTGCAGCAGGGTCCGCTGATCGATGCCAATGCGTTGAAGAAGGTCGAGCAGCACGTCGCCGACGCAACCAAGCATGGGGCCACCGTGGTAACCGGTGGCGAGCGCCACACACTCGGCGGAACGTTTTATCAACCGACCGTGCTGGCCAATGTCACTGCCAAGATGTTGCTGACGCGCGAAGAAACGTTCGGTCCGGTGGCGCCGGTGTTCAAGTTTTCTGCAGACAGCGAGGCGATTGCGGCGGCCAACGCGAGCGAGTTCGGGCTTGCTGCGTATTTTTATTCGCGCGATGTCGCGCGCGTGTTCCGCGTG
>DATLOA010000205.1:0-2054 GCA_035536515.1 Burkholderiaceae bacterium
CCGGTGCCGCGCGGGTACACCAAGCTGTACTTCGAACACGTGCAGCAGGCCGACAAGGGAGCTGACCTTGACTTCCTGGTCGGTGGCAGCGGATCGGCGATTCCCAAAGACAATCACTGAGCTTGTGTAAAAGTGCGTGCATTGATCACCGACTACGATTTTCCCAACATCGAGCTCGAGCGCGAGGTTTTTCGCACCGCCGGCGTTGATCTCATCGAGGCCCAGTGCAAGAGCGAAGACGATCTGATTGCCGCTGCGCGGGGGTGCGACGCGTTGTTGCTGCAGTACGCACCGGTGACCGACCGCGTGCTGACCGCACTGCCACGCATCGGGCTGGTGAGCCGCTACGGCGCGGGCTTCGACACGATCGATACCGAAGCGTGTCGCCGGCATGGCGTGTGGGTCGCCAACTCGCCCGACTATGGCGTGGGTGAGGTTGCGACGCATGCGCTCGCGATGACGCTCGCGCTGATCCGCCATCTCGCCCTCTATGACCGGGACGTGCGTGCTGGCAAATGGCACTACCTGTCGCCGGGCCCGATCCACCGCGCCAGCGAGATGACAGTGGGAATTCTCGGGCTAGGCCGCATCGGCAAGCGCTACGCGGCGCTGGCGCGCGATTGCTTCGCGCATGTGATCGCGTGCGATCCGTACCTCATCGACGGCGACTTTCCAGTGTTCGTCAAACGTGCGACGCTGCAGCAGTTGTTCGAACAAGCCGACGTCGTGTCGCTGCACGTGCCGCTGAATGACGAAACGCGCGCACTGGCGGACGCCACGCTTTTGGCTCATATGAAGCGCGGCAGCTTTTTGGTGAATACGGCGCGCGGCGGTATTGTCGACACGGCGGCAGTGCTGGCAGCGCTTGACGATGGCACGCTGGACGGGGCCGGGCTCGACGTTCTGTCCTCTGAGCCGCTTGCCGCTGGCGACGCGCTCGCGCGTCATCCGCGCGTGCTGCTATCACCGCACGCTGCGTTTTACTCTTCCGAATCGGAAGTCGAATTGCGCCGCAAGGCGGCACTGAATATCGTTCAGTGGTCGCGTACGGGGCGACCGATGTATCCTGTTATTGAAGGCAAGAAGACCCCAGGGACGAAGAGCCCGCAGCACTAGGCCCGCAAACTTCCGGAGGAGACAACCCGCTTTATGGCGCGAGTAGCAATTCGCGGCGTTAAGAAGCAGTTCGGTACCACGCAGGTGCTGCATGGTGTCGATATCGACATCGACGACGGCTCCTTCACGGTGCTTGTTGGTCCATCGGGATGCGGAAAATCGACGCTGCTGCGGATGATTGCCGGACTCGAGGAAGTGAGCGGCGGCGAGATCCTGATCGGCGAGCGTCGCGTCAACGACGTACCGCCGAAAGAGCGCGACATTGCGATGGTGTTTCAGAACTACGCGCTGTATCCGCACATGACGGTGCGCGCCAATCTCGCGTTTTCGTTGATGCTGGCGAAGACGGACAAAGCGACCAGCGATGCAAAGGTGCAGCGCGCCGCGAGCATTCTTGCACTCACGGAATTGTTGGATCGCTATCCGCGCCAACTATCGGGCGGCCAGCGCCAGCGGGTTGCGATGGGCCGCGCGATCGTGCGCGATCCGCAGGTGTTTCTGTTCGACGAGCCACTGTCGAACCTCGATGCCAAGCTGCGCGTCGCGATGCGAAGCGAGATCAAGGAGCTGCATCAGCGGCTCAAAACGACATCGGTGTACGTCACGCACGATCAGATCGAAGCGATGACCATGGGTGACAAGATTGTTGTGATGCGCGACGGCCGCATCGAGCAGACCGGCAGTCCGCTCGAGTTATACGACCACCCGGCCAATACGTTCGTCGCGGGGTTCATTGGTTCTCCGGCGATGAATTTTCTGCCGGCAACGCTGCGCCGGAACGGGGTGGGCCCGCGCGTGGTGCTAGGAGACGGAACCGAGCTCGCGGTCGCACGCAATGCCGGCGGCCAAGACGGTCAGCCGGTGATCATCGGCACGCGGCCGGAGCATCTCACGCTGGCCTCGACCGGCATTCCGTCGCAGGTCGTTGTGATCGAGCC
>DATLOA010000206.1:0-2958 GCA_035536515.1 Burkholderiaceae bacterium
CCCAGGCTATGAATGTCATTGATGAACATCAGCAGCCCCGCCAACTTCATGTTCTTGGTGATGCCGAACTCGTTGGCAGCCTTGATCGAATTGATCGTGTCGCCGCCGGCGTTCGCGAGTCCGAGAATTTGGGCTTTGCTGCTCTGCGCCTGCAAAAGGAACGACGAGAAATCTGACGCCGACAGCGGGTGACGAACCGCGCCGACAACGTTGCCGCCATTGGCTTTAACCACATCGCCGGTGTCTTTTTCGAGCGAATGGCCGAACGCGTAGTCGGCCGTCAGGAAGTACCAGCTCTTTCCGCCGCTCTTGACCACTGCGGCGCCGGTGCCGTTGGCCAGTGCCACTGTGTCATAGGCATAGTGGACGATGTACGGGGAGCAGTCTTCGTTCGTCAACCGCGAGCTAGCGGCGCCCACCGAGATATAGGGCTTCTTCTTCTCGGTCGCTACTTTCGCGCCGGCCAGCGCTGTCGATGAATTGGTGCCGCCGATAATCACGTCGGCGCCACCCTGATCGATCCATTCACGTACCTTCGCCGATGCGATATCTGCCTTATTCTGATGGTCGGCAAACACGACTTCGATCTTCTTCCCGGGGAACTCCTTCTGCATATCGGCGATCGCCATCCTGATCGCTTCCACTCCGCCCGGGCCGTCGATGTCGGAATACAACGACGACATGTCGGTAACGAACCCGATCACGATCTTGTCGTCCGAAAGTTTTTGCGCACTGGCGGCAGACATGCCAAAGGCCAGGCCGCACGCCGCGAATGCGGCGCAGATTTTGTTAAGTCTCATTAAGTCTCCTTGTCTTACGATTAAAACTCTTGCGAGTAAAAACTGCGTGGTCAAACTCCAAGAAGCTCGTGCAACGTCGCTTCCTTAGCGCGCAACTCAGCGGCGGGGAACGATTCGACGATAGTCCCGTGCTCCATGACATAAAAACGATCGGCCAACGGCGCCGCAAAGCGGAAGTTCTGTTCAACCATTACGATGGTGTAGCCCTTGGCTTTCAGAGTCCGAATCATCTCCCCCAGCTTATTGACGATGACCGGTGCCAGGCCTTCTGAGATTTCATCCAGCAATAACAGATGCGCCCCGGTGCGCAGTATGCGCGCCACGGCAAGCATCTGCTGCTCGCCGCCGGAAAGACGAGAACCCTGAGATTTGGCGCGCTCCTTTAGGTTTGGAAACATCGCGTAGATCTCGTCGACGCTCATGCCACCTTTGCCGTTGGCGTTAGTAGCGCCCACCTGCGGCGGCAGCATCAGATTCTCTTCGCACGACAGGCTCGCGAAAATGCCGCGCTCTTCTGGACAGTAGCCAATGCCAAGATGTGCGATTCGATAGGTTCTCAGCCCTATCGTCTCGGTTCCGTCGACCTGGATCGAACCCTTGCGAGCACCCGTCAATCCCAGGATCGACCGCATCGTCGTCGTGCGTCCCGCGCCATTACGCCCCAGCAGGGTGACAACCTCACCCTTGCCCACATGCAAGTCGACGCCATGCAGGATGTGCGACTCGCCATACCAGGCGTGCAGATTCTTGATTTCGAGCGCGGCGGTCATGGCAATGTTCTAGTGGCCAATGCCTTCGAGCTGCGCCTGGGTGGTACCCATGTACGCTTCCTTGACCGCGAGGTTGTTCGATACCTCTTCGTACGGCCCCTCGGCGAGCAGCGCCCCGCGCGCCAGCACTGTGATGCGATCCGAAATACCTGCGACGACACTCATGTTGTGTTCAACCATCATCACGGTGCGTCCGGCGGCGACACGCTTGATCAAATCGGTCACACGCGCAACGTCTTCGTGTCCCATGCCCTGCGTCGGTTCGTCGAGCAGCATCAATTCGGGCTCCGTCGCCAGCGTGGTTGCGATTTCCAGCGCGCGTTTGCGGCCGTAAGGAAGCGACACCGTTTCCACGTGTGCGAACGAACCAAGATCGACCTGATCGAGCAACTCCAGCGCACGGCCGTTCATCGAATGCAATACTTTTTCGCTGCGCCAAAAGCGAAACGATTGGTCCGTTGCGAGCTGTAGTGCGATACGCACGTTCTCCAGCACTGTGAGGTGCGGGAACACTGATGAGATCTGGAATGAGCGCACGATTCCTCGGCGCGCGATCTGAACCGGTGAATCGCCTGTGATATCGGTGCCGTTAAAGAAGATTTGCCCGCGTGTTGGCGTCAGAAATTTGGTTAACAGATTGAAGCAAGTGGTCTTACCTGCGCCATTAGGTCCTATCAGCGCGTGAATCGTGCCGCGCTGAACCTTTAAGTTGACGTCATCGACCGCAACAAAACCCTTGAACTCCTTGGTGAGGCCGCGGGTTTCAAGAATGACATCGGGCGCACTCATCGGGAAGCGCGAGTATCTGTAAAAAGCACAGGGGTTGCAAGAGCGATGATCCCCGTGGTTCTACTCGGGACTGACCCAGGTGCTTATTCGCTTAGCCGCTGTGCGAAATTGCACTTCGTCTCTTCAAGCTCAAGTGGCAGCCGACCTGCCAGTTTGTTGAACAGGTCAGAGTGCGATTGAATTTCTTTGCGCCAATCGTCGAGATCAACCAACGTAATGCCGTCGAACTTGGAGCGTGGGAATTCGAGTCCTTGCCACTCCATATCCTCGTAGCGAGGGGAAACACCAAAAATGTGCTCAGTCCCGGCAGCTTTGCCTTCTACGCGGTCAACAATCCACTTGAGCACGCGCATGTTCTCACCGAAGCCCGGCCACACAAATTTGCCATCATCACCCGTGCGAAACCAATTGACCGTAAAGATTTTCGGAGGAGGCGCGCCCTTCGCCGCGAGCCCCGCACCGAGCGCAAGCCAATGCGCAAAGTAGTCGCCCATGTTGTAGCCGCAAAACGGCAGCATCGCGAAAGGATCGCGGCGCAAAACCCCTTGTGCCCCTGCCTGCGCGGCGGTGGTCTCCGAGCCCATCGTGGCCGCCATGTA
>DATLOA010000207.1:0-8273 GCA_035536515.1 Burkholderiaceae bacterium
GATCCAGGCGCCGCAGGCCGCGCCGCCCGCCGGCTGGTACTACCCCGAGTTGATCGCCCATCCCGCGGTCGTGACTAATTTCCGCGAGATTTTCAACGACCACATCGGTGCGCACATCATGGCGTTCATTCTCGCCTTTGCACGCGGGCTGCATCGATATCTGCCGCAACAGCTGCATCACGAATGGCGCCCGGCGCCGCTCGACACCGGCGTCATCCACCTGCCTGAGGCAACGGCGCTGATCGTCGGAGTCGGCGGCATCGGTGCCGAAACTGCGCGCCTCGCTGCCGCGTTTGGAATGCGAGTGCTGGGAGTTGATTCGCGCCGCAGCGAAAAACCGCCGAGTGTAGCGGAGCTGCACAAGGAAGACGCGCTCGACTCGCTGCTGCCGCGCGCGGATTTTGTGAGCCTCACCGTTCCGAACACGCCTTCCACTGAAGGCTTCATGAATCGCGAGCGATTCAAGCGCATGAAGCGCAGCGCGTTTTTCATCAACATCGGCCGCGGCATGACCACGCGTCTCGACGATCTGGTTGCCGCGCTCCACTCAGGAGAAATTGCCGGTGCCGCGCTCGATGTCTTCGAACAAGAGCCTCTGCCGCCGGAGCATCCGCTGTGGAGCACCCCCGGCGTGCTGATCACTCCGCACACTGCCGGCTATGGTCCGTATCTTGACGAGCGGCGCTACGAGATCATTGCGGATAATTGTCGACGCTTCGTCCTGGGGCAGTCGCTGCGAAACGTGGTCGACAAGCGCAGCTGGTTCTGATGGTTAACTGAACCGTTGTGACCTCGAACTTTTGACCGTGCGTATCCGCCACTCGCTGTCTGCCCTGTTGTTCAGCGTGCTCGCTGCTAGCGCAGCCGCCAAGCCCGGTGACAGCGAGCGCTTCAACGCATGGCTCGATGCGACATGGGAAGAAACGCTGGTGCGTACGCCGCTGCTGGCGACTTCGATTGGGGATCCGCGCTACAACGATCGCATCGTCAACACCACGACGGCCGCGTGGCGCGCCGACAACCGGCGCTTTATCGAGCGACAACTTAAGGAACTCGCGCGCTTCGACCGCAACGCTTTAGCGGGACAGGACCGCCTTTCCTACGACATCCTCAAGCGCGATCTCAAGGAGCTGCTCAAAGGTGAACGCTTTCCCGATTGGATGCAGCCGCTGAATCAGTCGTACGGCTTGCCGAGCTTTCTAGCGCAGATGGGCGCGGGTGGCTCGATCCAACCTTTTAGCACGACCAAGGATTACGACGACTGGTATCGACGGTTATCGGGCGTGCCCCCGATCCTCGACGGCATGCTCGCCAACATGCGTACCGGCGTGGCGCGCGGCGTGACGCAGCCGAGGCCAGCTATGGAGAAAGTGCTGCCGCAACTCGCCGCGCTAGCGGTGAGCGATCCCCAACAGAGCGTGTTTTGGGGGCCGATCAAGACTTTCCCGGCGGCCGTGTCTGCGGCCGACCGCGAGCGCCTCACCGCGTCGTATCGCGCGCTGATCAAGGATCGAGTAATTCCGGCGTACGGCCGCATGCACGACTTCGTGCGCGATGAATACATTCCGAAAGCACGCAAGAGCACCGCATGGTCTGTGCTGCCTGATGGCAAAGCCTGGTATGCGTATTACGTTCAGCGCAGCACGACAACTGACTTAGCACCCGACGTGATTCACACTCTCGGCCGGCGGGAGGTGCAACGCATCGTCGGTGAAATGAACGCGGTGCGCCGTGAAGTGAAATTCGAAGGCGACTTGAAGGCGTTCTTCAACCACTTGCAAAATGATCCGCGCTACTACTACACCAAGCCCGAAGATCTCGTTGCCGGCTACCGCGATCTGCAGAAAAAGATCAACGCCGTCTTGCCGAAGCTGTTCGACATCGCACCGAGGGCCGACTACGAAGTGCGTGAGGTCGAAGCGTTTCGCGCAGAAAGCGCGGCCGGCGCTTCGTACCTGCCGGCGTCAGCCGACGGCGCGCGCCCGGGCGTGTTCTATATCAACACCTTCAACCTGAAGGCGCAGCCGATCTTCGGCATGGAGACCCTGTCGTTGCACGAAGCGTCGCCCGGGCATCACTTTCAAACTTCGATTGCGCAGGAGGTGGAGTCGCTGCCAAAGTTTCGCCGCTTCGGCACGTTTTACGTTGCTTATTCGGAAGGATGGGCGCTCTATGCGGAAAGCATCGGCAAGGAGCTCGGCCTATTCACCGATCCGTATCAATGGTATGGGCGCTTGTCCGACGAGCAACTGCGCGCGATGCGGCTCGTGGTCGACACTGGCCTGCACCACAAAGGTTGGAGCCGACAACAGGCAATCGACTACATGCTCGCCAATTCGTCGATGGCGGAAAGCGACGTGATCTCGGAGGTCGAGCGTTACATCGTCAACCCAGGCCAGGCGCTCGGCTACAAAATCGGCCAGCTCGAGATCAGCAAGCTGCGACGTGAGGCTGAGGCGGCACTCGGATCCAAGTTCGACGTAAAGAAATTCCACCGTGTGGTGCTGACCGACGGCGAGCTTCCGATGAGCGTGCTGGCCGCCAAGGTGCGCGAGTGGGTGAGGACCGTGAAGGCGCAGCGGTAGGCGCCTTAACCGTCACTCAAACCTCTAGGCGCGTAGTCCGTCGCACGGATAAAGCGACGCGACCTAGACTGGCCGCCGCGGGGCTATTGTCGCCGAATGGAAATCGCACCTGTTAATGCAGCGCTGCTGCATCGGCCGGCGGTGCTTAGCTGGCGCCGCGTGGTGTTCACACTTGCGACAGCGATTCCGCTCGGCCTGGTGCTCAGCATCTCATCATCTTCGCCGACCGGCGTGGTCGTGGCGCGGAGCGTGCTGGTCGGCTTTCTTGCGATGCTCGCGTTCGGAATCGCGGAGCGGTGGCCGTCGCGATTGCCCGCTTGGTTGGCGCGTTGGGTGTTGCAGTTGGTTACCGTGGTAGTGGCCGTGCCGCTCGGTGCGCTGCTGGCTTATTGGGTGACGATCGGCGGAGATCCTCAGTTTGCGTTGAACCCCCCGCGCCGCGTCGGCTACTTTAGTCTGACCTTCCTCGGAATACTGGTCGCGATATGGATGTCGCTCGGAGCGATGCTGCGTCAGCGCGATGCGCTGGCGCGCAATCAAGCGCTCGCCTTCGAGCTCGAACGCAGCGAGCTGGCGCGCCAGGCGTTGGATTCGCGCATGCATTTACTGCAGGCGCAGGTGCAGCCGCACTTCCTCTTTAACACGCTGGCCAACGTGCAAGCGCTGGTCGAGACCGGGTCGCCGCAAGCTTCGAAGGTGCTTGCAAGCCTGATTGCCTACCTGCGTGCTTCGGTGCCGCGCCTGCATGAGCCGGCGAGCACACTTGGGCAGGAAGTGCATCTCGCGCGCGCTTACCTCGAATTGATGCAGATGCGCATGCCGGATCGTCTGCAGTTCTCGCTGGACGCCGATATACAGGCGCTCGATTTGCACTGCCCACCGATGACGCTGCTGACCTTGGTTGAAAACGCAGTACGCCATGGCATTGATCCGAGCGAGCAAGGCGGCGGCATCGAGGTCGTCGTGCAAGTACGGCAGGACCGCTGTCATGTGCGCGTCACGGATACCGGGGTCGGCCTGCAGCGTGCCGGAGATGGACTCGGCACGGGACTGTCAACACTGCGAGAGCGGCTGCAGCTGGCTTTTGGTGAGGATGCGCAGTTGCGGTTGAGTGCACGGGAGTCTGGTGGTGTAAGCGCTGAGCTGTCGTTTCCCGCGCGGCGCGGCAAGGCATGAGTGCTCGCCGCCCGACGGCGCTGATCGCCGACGACGAGCCGTTGCTGCGCGACAAGCTCGCACGTCAGCTTGCCGAAGCGTGGCCTGAGCTCGAAGTGGTCGCGCTCGCACGCAATGGCCGCGAGGCGGTCGAGCATTTTGAAGCGCGGCAACCTGACGTCTGCTTTCTGGATGTCCATATGCCCGGCCTGTCCGGCGTTCAGGCGGCACGTCAAATCGGGCGCCTCGCGCACGTCGTGTTCGTTACCGCCTTTGACCAATACGCGGTGCAGGCTTTCGCGCAAGGTGCGCTCGACTATCTGGTGAAACCGGTCGAGCCGGCGCGCCTGGCCGACACTGTCGCTAGGCTGCAGGAAAGGCTGCGAACCGCGCAGCCGGCGCTCAATACCGAAGCGCTGCTGCAGCAACTTGCCGCGAAGCTGCAGCAGGATGCCGCGCCCGTTCCACTGCGATGGATCCGCGCCACGGTCGGGCAGTCACTGCGCCTGATCGCGGTCGACGAAATCGACTTCTTGCGCTCGGATATCAAATACACGCTGATCGCGTGGCGCGGTGACGAGGGCAAGCCGGGCGAAGCGCTGATCCGCACGCCGCTGAAGGAGTTGGTGGCGCAGCTCGATCCTGCGCAGTTCGCGCAGGTGCACCGATCGGTGGTGGTGAACCTGCGCGCTATCAGTCACGTCAAGCGCAGCCTGAACGAGACCGCCGATATCTATTTGAAGGGCCGCGACGAGGTGCTGCCGGTGAGCCGTGGATATCTGCATCTATTCCGCCAGATGTGATGCAGAACCTTGCCGGATGGCGAAGTTGACGAGGTGTCAGCGCGGCGGAGCATCCGCTGTCCTCGCTGAAGATTCATCCAACCACGTCTTCAGAAACGTATACGCCACCGCCAGCACTACGGGGCCGACAAAAATTCCCAATACGCCAAAGGCAACGAAACCGCCGATGACACCGACGAAAATCAGCAGAAGCGGCAGATTGGCGCTGCGGCTGACCAGTAGTGGGCGGAGCCAGGTGTCGAGCATGCTGGCCGGTATCGACCAGATCAGCAAAAACGTCCCCCATGCCGGATCGCCACTCCAGAAAACCCAGACGACCGCGGGAATCAAGACGACGAGCATGCCAATCTGCGCGACGCACAGGACCAATAGAAGTACCGTTAGAAGCCCTGCGAACGGCACACCGGCGAGCATTAAGCCGACGCCGCCTAGCGCCGATTGAATAACCGCCGTGACGCCTACGCCGAGTGCAACGCCGCGGATGGCGTTACCGGCCAGGATGACCAGGGCTTCACCTTGCTTTCCTCCAAGCCGGAATCCGAAGCGCAACGAAGTTGACGCGTATCGCTCGCCATACTGGTACATGAACGCCGCGAAAACTGGAATGAGAAGAAGCTGAATAACCAAATGACCGGCGCTGCCGATTTCAGCGAACAGCCACGTGGTGAAGCCGCCGGCATACGGAATGAGATGCGACACCAGTCCTTCCACACCGGTCGCGCTGGCATCCGCCCACGCGACCGCGAACGCCGTACCTATGAACGGAAGTTGCACCACCCAGTTCGGCGGCGGCGGTATTGGCATGCTGGTGATCGAACGTAACTGATCGACGATGGCGCCAGCGTTCGTGACGATTGCGCCGATGGCCAGCGTCAGCGGGATAACGAACAGCAGTACTAACGCGGTGATCATCGAAGCAACCGCCAAGATCCGGTAGTTCCATAGCCGCGCTTGGATGCGCAGCATCAGGGGCCATGTAACAACGACGATTGTGGTTGCCCAAATGGCTGCTGCCACGAAGGGCCGAACGATCCAGAGTGCGGCGACAATGAGCAGACCGATGCACAGCACACCAAGCAGTGTTCGGGTGAGGTCACGCTCCGGATTTGTCATAACGTGGTCAATTGTGCTGCGAAACCTGGCCGACAAGTCGAGCTGGTTGGGAAGGCTGCAGTTTCGCTGTCGTGGTTCGTCCGCCACCGTCGCAGCCCGATCCTGTGGTTCGACCGCCCGTCGCGATCGCGTGGCGTACGCTGTCCGCGCGACTTAGTGTCGCTGGCTTGATGGACTGGGGGCAAACATGTTGAAGCTATTGAAGTATTGCTGTCTCTTATTCATCGCGAGCTGCGTGCTCGTGGTGCGCCCTGCAATGGCCGCAGAAGGAGCGAAAGGCAATCTTGTCAGCGTCAACTGGCTCGAGCAGAACCTCGGGAATGCCGATCTTCTGATACTCGATGCTTCTCCGCCGCCAATGTACAAGGCGCAACACATCGCGGGTGCGATCAACGTTGACGTGTTCAGCTACGGTGGGCAAGAACTGCCGATCTCTGAGATGGAACATCGCTTCCAGTCGTGGGGCATCACTCGTGGGAAGAAGATCGTCATCTATGACCAGGGCGGCTCGTACATGGCCACCAAGCTCTTCTACGACCTTTACTACTACGGCTTCCCGGCGAGAGATGTTGTGGTACTGGACGGTGGAATGTCTAAATGGCGCGCGGCTGGCGGAGCGGTGACGAAGGAGTCAACGCCGGCCCCACCGAAAGGCACTTTCCGCATCAATACGATCAATGAATACGCCAGAGTCAAGCTGCCCGAATTCCTGACCGCAAGTGGCGACACGAAGAACAACGCGTTGGTCGAAGCCCTCGATGCCAGCTGGCATTTCGGCGAGACCGCTTTTTTCGACCGCGCGGGTCATATTCCGAACGGCATCATGGCTCCCAGCGCCGATTTCTTTAACGCGGACAAAACTTTCAAGTCCGCCGACGAAATCAAAAGAATGGTGACTTACCTCGGCGTGAAGCCCGACCAGCAGGTCTACACCTATTGCGGCGGCGGCATCGCCGCCAGCGTGCCATTTTTCGCCCTCAAGTTCATTCTTGATTATCCGCAAGTCAAGCTTTTTCAGGAGTCCGAGCTCGGCTGGTTGCAGGATGAACGAGTTCTTCCCAAATGGACCTACGACGCTCCGCTGTTGATCAGAGAAACCGACTGGCTGAAGACGTGGGGCGGCAAGCTGATGCGGACCTACGGGGTGTCAAACGTCAGTGTTGTGGATGTGCGTCCCGCAGACGCATTCAAGCAGGGACACATCCCGTATGCCGTGAACATCCCGGCCGACGTGTTTAGGAGCAACGTCAGCAACCCGCAGAAGCTGGCCGAGATGCTGGGTCAGGCCGGCGTCAATGCCTCGCATGAGGCGGTGGTCATTTCGGATGCCGGCTTGAACGCACACTCGGCGCTCGCCTTCTTCATGTTGGAGAACCTCGGACAAAAGCGCGTCTCTGTCTTCGTGGACTCACTCGACAAATGGTTGGAGCGTGGCCATGAAGTGACCAAGGAAGCGACTACCGTCGGCGCGAAGAAGGGGCCGGGGGATTTGTCTATTCCTCCGACGACTTACCCAACGACTGCGCGCAAGAACAATGCAATCGCAGATCCAAAAAGCACGCAGGGGTTGTATCCCAAGGTATTCATTGCATCGGGCAAGAGTGTTCCTGCCAAGACTCCGGAGGGTAAGGTCGTACATGTCCCATACACGGAGCTTCTAAATGCCGACGGCAAGCCTAAGGCTGCTAAGGATATCTGGAACGTTCTCGTTAAGGCCGGGGTTCCGAGATACGCCGAGCTCGTCACCTTCTCCGATGATCCCGGTGAAGCGGCGGCCAACTATTTCATCCTAAAGCTGATGGGCTATCCGGATATAAAGGTGTTGTTGCTTTAATTCGCGGCAAGCTACGCCATACGGCTGCCCGCGCGACGACCATTAACTGATCTCAACGCGTGTAGTCGCCACTTTCTGCGCCGCTTTTCAGCCGGTGCGCACCTGGTACGTAAAGGTAGAAAGCGGAATGTCGAGTCCCGCGCCCCGTCGTTCCAATTCAACTTCGCCCGCAGCGGCGAATGATCAAGCCGCCGAATCGCGTCCGCGCGCACGGCTGTTTGAGCTGCCGCGGCTCCGTAATGCCGAGCCGTCGCAGCGGTGGCAGCTGATCACGGTCGGCATTGTCACGGTGCTCTGGTTCGCGTTCACCATCTGGGCTTCGTCGTTCTGGTTCGACGCACTTGCCGATGCTGTCGGGCTGATTGCCGCGATCCTTTTTATCGGCAGCCTCGCGCTGGTGCCGAGCACGGTGAATGTGTTCGCGGTGGCCAGCTTGCTGATGGACCGGCGGCCGCCACGCCGCGCGCTCGCCAAGTACCCGGCGCTATCAGTGCTGATGTACGTCCGCGACTCGGCGCAGTCGATTGGCGAGACCATTGAAAGTATCCGCCGCCAGGAATATCCGGGACCGTTCGAAGTCATTCTGATCGATGATGCATCGACCGATCGCACCGCGTACATCGTGCGCGGCATGGGTTACCGCTGGATCAAGGTGTTGCGCCAGACCAAGGGTCGCGGCAAAGCCGCGGCGCTTAACCGCGCGCTCGAATCGGCGCAGCATGACCTGATCGTCACTCTGGACGCGGATGCAATCCTGTTCGGCGACGCGCTATGGAGCATGGT
>DATLOA010000208.1:0-3823 GCA_035536515.1 Burkholderiaceae bacterium
TCGCTGAACCCGTGGTCTTCGCCCGCAAGCCGGTAATGCAGCTTGCCAATGGACACCACACGATGGCCTTTGTCCCGCAGCAGGTGGTGCCACGACGGTACCGAGCCGTCGTAGGCATCGGCGTTATCCCAAAAGCCGATCTGGTGAATGTACTTGCCGCACGCGAAGCCCGCGCGCGCCGGAATACACACGGGGCTGGTCGTGTACGCCGACCTGAATGCAGTGCCGCGCGCGGAAAGCGCATCGAGATTCGGCGTGTGGATGACCGGGTGCCCGACACTGCCGAGCACTTTTGGGTTGTGCTCGTCCGACATGATCACCAGCAGATTTCGAGCGGGCACAGCTATCTTTTCTCGACAAAGGCTCTCAGTACTATATAGCTGTCTTGAAACTCACCGATATGCCTGCAGCCAAACCCAAACAACGCGCCCCCTTCGACTTTGTTCCGCTGCCTGGCGAACGCTCGACACGCAAGCCGCGCGGCCGCGGCCAGACGATGATGCTGGACGATGGGCTTCCGCTGGCATACACGCGCGATCTGGTGTCTCTCGCCGGTGCCTACATCGACCTTGCAAAAATCAAGACCGGCACCGTGCGGCTGTACCCGCGCGAGATTTTGCTCGACAAGCTGCGGCTGTACCGGCGCAATCGCATCCAACCTTTCCTCGGAGGGCAGTTCCACGAGTACGTGTTTGCGACGCAAGGCGAGCGCGCACTGCCTAGTTACTACGCCGAGGCGCTCGCGCTCGGTTTCAAGGCAATCGAGATCTCCGACAATGTAGTGCCGCTGACCGAGGCGCAGCGCCGTGCACAGATTCGAAATGCGGCGTCTGCCGGCTTGATCGTTTTTGGCGAAGTGGGATCGAAAGAGACGCTGAGCAAGCCCTCGCTGCTGATTGGCCAGGCTCACACGTGCTTCGATGCAGGCGCCGCACTCGTGCTGGTCGAGGCCGCCGAACTGATCGAAAAAGGCAAGCTGCGCTCGCGGACGATTGATCTCTTAACACGCTCGCTCGATATGTCGCGCGTGATGATTGAATTGCCCGGCCCGTGGATCAGTGGCGTTCGCAGTTGCGACATCGAAGATATTAAGAAGGCGCTGATCGTTGCGCTGGGCGCGGATGTAAATCTCGCCAACGTGCCTGCATACTCGATCATCGATACAGAGGCGGCGCGCGTCGGACTCGGCACTGCAGGGCCGCCC
Source organism: Burkholderiaceae bacterium (assembly GCA_035536515.1). Classification (GTDB taxonomy): domain Bacteria; phylum Pseudomonadota; class Gammaproteobacteria; order Burkholderiales; family Burkholderiaceae_F; genus JACCZX01. Next base: position 1,205 of record DATLOA010000208.1, read on the forward strand.
AAGCCTGGACGCCGAACCAATGCGCCGCGCACCTCTCGGAAAGCCGGCGCATAGGTTGTCGCGCCCGCTATATTTAGTCATGCGAACCCCGACACACTTGCTTGAACGAATAATCGTCAGCGCGCTGCTGGGTCGCCATCAAATGAGTATCAAGGCGCCATGACGATTGCAAGGTTCTCCTTTCCGACCGATATTCATTTCGGACCGGGTGCGAGCAAAAAGGTCGGCGACCATCTGCGCACTCAAGGCTTCGCGCGCCCGCTCGTTGTCACGGACAAGGGATTGGCGGCATTGCCGGTGTTAAAGAGTTTCGTCGCTGACCTCTCGTCGAGTCTGGCTACCGATCTGTTCGCGGGCGTGCAAGGCAACCCAACTGCCTCTCAGGTGATGCAGGGGCGCGCCGCGTTTCACGCGCACGGCGCCGATTGCGTGGTCGGTATCGGCGGCGGCGCTGCGCTCGACGTCGCGAAAGTGGTGGCGCTGATGGCGGTGCATGACGGGGACGTTATCGAATACGCGTGGGACCACCCTAAAGTAAGAGCGATAACAAATCCCTTGCCGTACATCGTAGCGGTGCCTACCACCAGCGGCACCGGGTCCGAAGTCGGGCGCTCGAGCGTCGTAAGCGACGACAAGACGCACATCAAGCAGGTGATTTTTTCGCCGAAACTGCTGGCAAAGGCGGTGTTCGCCGACCCCGAGTTAACACTCGATCTGCCGGCCAACGTAACGGCGGCCACCGGAATGGACGCGTTGACGCACAACATCGAGTCATACTTGTCGCCAGCGTTTCATCCTCTGTGCGATGGCATTGCGCTGGAAGGAGTGCGCATCGCCGCGCGCGCCTTACGCACGGCCGTCAAAGACGGCCGCAATCTCGCCGCGCGCGCCGACATGATGATGGCGTCGATGATGGGTGCGATCGCGTTTCAGAAAGACCTGGGCGCGGTGCACTCGTGCGCCCATGCGTTGGGCGCGGTGTGCGATCTGCATCACGGGCTGGCGAACGCGCTGATGCTCGAGCCGGTGATGCGTTTCAATTTCGACACCGCGCACGCTAAGTTTGCGGAGCTCGCGCACGTTGTCGGCGCCGCCGGCGCCGAAGATTTCGTGCCGTGGCTGATGCGACTGAAGCGCGAGATCGGTATCGCGCCGTCGTTGTCGGCGGTAGGCGTGAAGGCGACTCAGATACCGGTGCTGGTCGACATTGCGGAGAAAGACATCTGCCACCAGACCAATCCGCGCCCTTGCACGCGCGACGATTTCACGCGCTTCTTCGAGCAAGCGATGTAAGTGATGCGGCAAAAGCTGTGAGCCATCGTCAGCGAATCGGCATCTCCGTGTGCTTTTTTCACGCCGACCCGAAGCGTCCTATTTTCACCGGCAAGACGCTGCAGTACGTCGAGCAGTCGATCGTGCACTGGGTGCAATCTGCCGGTGCCCTGGCGCTGGTGATTCCCTCGCCGGAAGGTGCGACCAAGCGCGGCGATGTAACGCTGCACGACTACGCATCGATGCTCGACGGCCTGGTGCTGCACGGCGGCTCTGATGTCTCGCCCGTCAGTTACGGCGAAGAGCCCCTGAAGCCCGAATGGAGCGGCGACCGCGTGCGCGACCAATATGAGATCGCGCTGTTGCGCGCGTTTATAGATGCCGGCAAGCCGGTGCTGGGCGTTTGTCGTGGGCTGCAGGTGATTAACGTCGCATTCGGTGGCACGCTGTATCAGGACATTACGACCCAGCAACCCGGCAGTCTTACGCATCGCGACGCAAATCTCTACGATCAAAACTTTCATGAGATCGAGTTCGTGCCCAACACGCGTCTGGCAGATCTTTATCCGGGCACCGTGCGCGCGCGCGTTAACAGCGTTCATCATCAAGGCGTAAAGAGGCTGGCTGACGGCTTCACTGTGGAAGCGATGTCACCCGACGACGGAATGATTGAAGCGATGCGCTGGAACGGTAGCTCTTATGTGAACGCCGTTCAATGGCATCCCGAATTTCATGACTGGAGAACTAGTGAGACGCTGTCGGGCGACCCGATCCTGCAGGAATTCCTTAGCGCTGCCAAAGCACTGGCGGCGGTCAAGACATGCTGATTGTTCGTAATCCGGCAACCGGCGATACGATCGCGCAGCTACAGCAGGACAACGCCAAGTCGATTTCTGCAAAGTATTCCGCGGCGCGCGCAGCCCAACCGGCGTGGGCGTCCACCGCCCTTGCAGTGCGCCTCGGGGCAATGCAACGCTTTCGCGAGGCGCTGAACAGCGACGCCGAACGGCTCGCGGCTGTCCTTACGTCGGAGACCGGCAAACCGATTCGACAGTCAAAAAATGAGATCAAAAATTTGCCGGCGCGGATCGACTTTTTTCTTGCTGAGACTGAAAAGACGATCGCCACACAAGAAGTGCACAACGCCGCCGGCATGCACGAGCAGATCTCGCACGAACCGCTCGGCGTTGTCGCCAACATCTCTGCCTGGAACTATCCGTACTTCGTCGGGGGCAATGTATTCGTCCCGGCGCTGCTGACCGGCAACGCGGTGCTGTACAAGCCGTCCGAGCTTGCCGCGCTGACAGGAATGGAAATCGGAAAGCTGTTGCATCGATCCGGCGTTCC
>DATLOA010000209.1:0-6551 GCA_035536515.1 Burkholderiaceae bacterium
CCTCCAAAGCCGTCGGTTCGACGCTGAACAACCAACCGGCGCCGTAAGGGTCCGTGATGATCAGGTGAATGTTATCGACCGCAGAAGAATTCGCTTCGACGATGCGACACGACAAAGGCGCATGAATCGCCACCGCAGTCTTGCCGGTTTCCATCACGCCCATCGAGCGATCGCGATCGATCACGCTGCCCGAAGGACGCGGAGTGAACAACATGAACTGGCCATGCGATGACACCAAGTGCGTCGCGCCGACACGTGCGCGACCGTTGGCATCCAAGCGCACCCACATGTCCTGCTCCGGCGCATAAAGGCAGTCAGTAGCCAGTTGAGCCAGCGGGTCAGTCATGCAACACGTGATTCGTGGCGGAAGAGTATGGGAGTCGAACCCACCAGGGATTGCTTGCAACCCCTACCAGATTTGAAGTCTGGCCGGCCCACCGGGACACGACACTCTTCCAAAGGAATTGCGTTTGAGTATACGAAGGCCGCTTTTTCTTCATGCCGTTGTCATTGCGCCGCACGCGCGGCCGTCCGAAGGGCGGCGCAGTAACTAATCGCTGAGAGTGCACGTGCGACCGCGAAGCGGGCGCGTACACGAGCAGCGCGAGCCTTATGCTCGCCATGGATTTGCGCGTCTGACAAGGTGATCGTCGCGCACTCTGCGTAGATAACCGACCTTGTCGAAAAATTCGAGAATCTGGATCGCGAGCTTGCGACCGGTCGCAATCTGGTCGCGAAACTCAGCAGCACGCGCAGCGCCGTGTCGCTCCGCCACGCGGCCCGCAATGTCGGCCAGCTCGGCCACTGCCGTTGTCAGGAAGAAATGGTCGTGGGCAACCTGCGCCACGTCACCGGTACGCGCGACAGTTTTCAGCAGATGCCGCACTTCGACTTCGGGGATGCCGGTGTCGCGCGCGATGTCGCGCACGCGAGGCGGATCGAATTTTCGATCGTTGAGCATAGGCTTGATGCGCTCCCAGCGCACGCGCTGGTCCTTGCCTAAAGTGGCGGTGTGCGCCGGCAGTGCGAGAAATGAGCCACGCCGCTGTAACGACGATTGCTCGAGCAGCTCATCGATCAGCGAGCCGAACACATCCATGTCGAGCGCGGGAGCCACCATGCGCCGCAGCCTTTGCTGCTCGACTCCGGGCATTTCTGGTTCCTTCTGATGCGCCTGCCCGATCGCAGTGACGACCTCGTCGCGCAAGCGGTGCCAGTGCTGGGCCGCAATGGCAATCCCTGCTGCAACGTGTGCACCGCTGGCGTCGATCAGCTCCCGCAACTCATCGCCGCGCAGATTCCAGCTCGACGCCAGACGCCGCAGGGTTACCGGCTCGCGATCGAGCCAAGCTTGAAGTGCTTCGGACTGCGAACGGTCGCGCACCGCCGCCAGCAACTGAAGACGGGACGGTGCGCGTCGGCCTCGCTTGGGCGGCAAGCCGAGCGGCGTCACGTCGAGCACTGAACCACCGCCAAGCGTGCGCTGCGCCGATGCATCACGAATGACGAAGCGGTCGCCGCGACACACAGCAAACGGGCGATCGAGCGTCAGCGACGCCAGATGTGTGGCGCCGGGCTCGATGCGGACGGCATCCAGCACTGCAACTCGAGCCATCGCATCAGCAGTGCCGTGGTGCAAATGCACCGTCGACGAATTAGTCAGCGACTTCGCAACGCGTGGCGACAAAGTTAACGTCGCGTCGAATCGCTCGGTCAGGTTTGCCAGGGATGGCGCCTGCGCCCACATGCCGCGATCGACCTGCGCCTTTTCGATCCCCGCGAGGTTCAGCGCACATCGTTGCCCGGCGACACCGACCGTGCTCGCACGATCTTGCGCGTGAATCGTGCGCACGCGAGCGGTCAGCGCGCCGTGCGCTGCCGGCCCGACGCTGACCGAATCGCCGACGCAAACCTCGCCCGCGTGCACGGTACCGGTCACGACGGTGCCGACGCCCGATAACGTAAAGCAACGGTCGATCGCCATGCGAAAGTTACCGCTGGTCGTTCGTGCCGTGCGGCTCGCCGCAGCGTGCAGCAGATGCGCGTGCAGCTCACCGACACCCGCGCCGCTCAGCGACGAAACCGCGAAAACCGGCCAATGCGCCGCAGTCGTCCCGCCCACACGGTCGGCGATCTGAAGCAGCACCTCATCGATGCGCTCAGCAGAAACGGCGTCGACCTTGGTCAGCGCAATCGCGCCCGCATCAATGCCTAGCAGCAGCAGAATGTCCAGGTGTTCATCGGTCTGCGGCATCACGCCGTCGTCGGCTGCAATCACCAAAAGGGCAAAGTCGATGCCGGTGGCACCGGCCAGCATCGTATGAATAAGTCTTTCGTGCCCCGGCACGTCGACGAAGCCCAACACATCGCTGCCGACCGGCACATACGCGTAGCCGAGCTCGATAGAAATGCCGCGCTTAATCTCTTCGGGAAGCCGATCGGTGTCGCGGCCGGTCAGCCGTTTTATCAGCGATGTCTTGCCGTGGTCGATGTGACCGGCAGTGCCGACGATCATCGCGGATCGAGCGCGTTAAGGTTGTCGACGAACGAAGCTTCGTCGCGCGGCAAAAGGCAGCGGAGGTCAAGCCAAAGTGCGCCGTCGGCGATTCGGCCAATTACGGGCGTTGGCAATGCACGCAATCGCTCCTGCAATCGTTCGATCGCGCGCCCACTGACTTTGCCTCCCGGCCGCAGCACCAGCGCAGCCGACGACAAACGCTCGGCGGGCATGCTGCCCGACCCGATCTGGCTTGCGCAATCCTCAACTGTCGCTGTGAACGCAGGCGCAATCGCGGTTTTCACGGCGCCCGCAATTCGCTCACACACGGCGCGGATTTCTGCTTGCCTGCGAGTCAGAAGTGCGAGCGTCGGCAGCCGTTCTGCCAGCCGATGACCACTCGCATAGATACGCAGCGTCGCTTCGAGCGCCGCCAACGTCAGCTTTGAAACGCGCAACGCGCGCTTCAGCGGATCTTTCTTGATGCGCGCGACCGCATCACGACGACCGACGATCAACCCCGCTTGTGGCCCGCCAAGCAGCTTGTCTCCCGAAAACGTGACGATGTCGGCGCCGGCGGCGAGCGACTCCTGCGGCAGCGGCTCTTTCGGCAGGCCATGCAACGCCAGGTCGATCATAGCTCCGGCGCCGAGGTCCACCATGTACGGCACGTTGTGCGCGTGTGCGATCTGCGCCAGCGTGGCGTCGTCGACGGTTGCGGTGAAGCCGGTGATCGCGTAGTTCGACCAGTGTGCCTTGACGATTAAGCCGGTCTTCGCCCCGCATGCTTCCTGATAGTCGCGCGCGTGCGTGCGGTTGGTCGTTCCGACTTCGACGAGCTTGCAGCCGGCAGCCTTCATGATGTCGGGCATGCGAAACGCACCACCGATCTCGATCAGTTCGCCACGCGAGATGATCGCTTCCTTGCGCGCGGCGAGCGCTTTTAGCGACAACAGCACCGCCGCTGCGTTGTTGTTGACCACCGTCGCCGCCTCGGCGCCGGTCAACTCACGCAGCACCTCTTCGACAATATGGTCGCGGTCACCGCGGCCGCCGCTGGCAACGTCGTATTCGAGCGCGGTGTAGCTGCGCATCGCGGTTCCGACGGCGTCAATGGCTTCGTCGGCCAGCAGCGCCCGTCCGAGATTGGTATGAATGACGGTACCGCTCAAATTGAACACCGGCCGTAGCCGGGAAGCACAGGCTTGCGATAGCCGTAACCGAACCTGCTCGATCAAGGCGTGGCTGTCGGGAACCGGGGCGCCCGCAACGATGCACGCGCGATTGTCCGCAAGCACTTCCTGCACCGCGCGCTTAACCTGCAGCGTCCCATGCTCCGCTGCCGCCGCACTTAAATGCGGCGAAGCGAGCAGCCGATCGACGGCTGGCAGTCGCGCTGCTGCACCGGGCGAAACAGTGGACTTTGATCCGCCTTTGCCTTCACTTGATTCGCCCGTACCGGGCAGAGTCAAGGCAGGCATTTACGAAGTACCGGGATGAAACAACAGATTCGGCCCGGAGCGCGCGTAGCCCTGTTCGTCGACCAGCAGGTCGAGCGCGAGTGTGGCCAGGTCGTCTGCAGTCGGATCTAGATGCGGATCCTTTTCCTGATAGAAAATTTTCAAATAGCTCTTGCACTCGTCGCAGGTTTCGGCACGTGTGGCAGGCTCGCTATGACGTGCGCCTTGTGTCTGCACGTCCCCTTCGACCTCCAGCACCAGATACTTGACGCCCTTGTCGGTATCGCACGAAGTGCATTGAATACGAGACATGTTCCATTCGGTCGCGCACAGCGAGCACACCAGGTACCGCAGGTTGGCCTGCTCACCGCCGATGCGCAAGACGCTCGCAACCGGCCGCGACGCGCATACCGGACAGATGCCGGGAATATCGCAATGCTCGACCAACGCGACGTCAAGCGTCGCAGCAAGCCGCGTGAAATACGTTTGCAGCGCAGCCCCGACAAACGGAACCAGCGCAGCTTCATCGTCGAGCGACGCGCCGGCCAGCACGCGGTCGGCCAAGGATTCCTGCGCCGTCTCGTCGAGCGTGCCGAGAGTTGCGAGCGCGGCCTGTACGCCATTGGTCGACTGAGCGCGAACCTGGGCAGCGATATCGGCCAAGTCAGCACGCCATTGCGGCGAACGCTCGTGCGATTGCGCCGACAGCGGCGGCATTCCGTATTCGCGGCTGGCGGTCAGCGCTCCTTCGGACACGACCTCGGCGGTGCGCTTCACCAGCGCGTCCTGTTGCGCCTGTGAAACTTTCGCCATCAATAGCAAGTAACCCGCCATCGCATTGCCGGCAGCCACGCTTGCGAACCGGGTGGCGCGATCGCTAAAAATTCCTTGGCGAATCGGGAGCACCACGCGCGGCGTCTTGCGCACACGGTCAAGGCTGCCGTCGGTGATGATTGGAGTTGCCATTCGAGTCGTCTTATAAAGCAAAACGGCAGGGTCGCCCCTGCCGTTTTCTGAAGTGCGCCTTACTCTGCTGCGCCGCGTCCTGTGATACGCCGGTACCACAACGGATGGTGATGCCGCGCCCACGCGTGTGAGACATAACCCCTGGTCATCGCGCGCAGGGCCCCGGCAACCCAGAAGACGCCGGCGTAGACGTGCACGATGATGGCAAGAATCAGGATGAATGCTGAGATTGCATGCACGACCGCCGCTATCCGAATCGCGTTGATCGCAAACGCTTCGGCGAAGTAGGGGCGCCAGATGATGACGCCGGAGATGATCAGCAACACCATCGTGACGACTGCAATCCAGAAAACCCACTTGTGGCCGATGTTGTACTTATCGATCGCAGGCATCAGGTGATCGCGGTTCTCGATGAAGTCGGGAAGCCGCTTTCCCCATTCACGGTCGTACGGCTGGATTTTGTTCTCGCTCCAGTAGCGCATTGCCATCAGCAGAAACAACACAAACATCAACACGCCCAGGAACGGATGCAGGATGCGGGCCCAGTTACCTCCACCTAGCAACGCACTCAAAAACCAGAATGCCGGGTGGAAGAAAGCGAGCCCGGAGGCGGCCAGCAAGATAAACAGGATCGCGACGGCCCAATGATTCAGGCGCTCGTTGGCGTCGTAGCGCCTGATCTCCCCACTTCTCATTGCAACTGCCATCACACCCCCTTATCGTCGCGTCTGCCGGTGCCTCCGACCGGATCTGCAGGATTTACGGTTTCGTCGACTTCCTTCGGCCCGCGCGTCACGAAGTGGAAGAATGCTCCCAGTGCAGCAACGCCAAGCGTCAGCGCCATCAGCGGCTTGGCGATTCCCTTCCAGAGACTGACCCATGGGCTGATCGTCGGATCGGTCGGCAGGTTGTTGTACAAACCTGGCCGATCCGCGTGCTGCAGCACATACATCACGTGCGTTCCGCCGACACCTTGCGGGTTGTAAAGACCCGCCTGCTGGAAGCCGCGCTCTTTCAGATCGACCACTCGCTTCTCGCCGCGCGCCACCATATCGACCTTGGTGCCGAACTGCAGCGCGCCGGTCGGGCAAGTCTTAACACACGCGGGCGCCAGGCCCACCGCGACACGATCGGAGCACAACGAGCACTTATAGGCCTTGTTGTCTCTCTTGCTGATGCGCGGAATGTCGAACGGGCAACCGGGGATGCAGTAGCCGCAGCCGATGCAGTTCTCGGAGATGAAGTCGACAATGCCGTTGGCGTACTTGACGATCGCGCCAGGCGCCGGGCAAGCCTTGAGGCAGCCCGGATCCTCGCAGTGCATGCAGCCGTCCTTCCGGATCAGCCACTCCATCGCCCCGTCGTCGCGCGCGACCTCGGCAAACCGCATCACCGTCCACGACTGATCCGTCAGATCGATCGGATTGTCGTAAACGCCAACGGTGGTGCCGATGTCGTCACGCAGATCGTTCCACTGCATGCATGCAACCTGGCACGCCTTGCAGCCGATGCACTTGGAAATGTCAATCAGCTTGGCGACTTCCTGGTTCGCGATGCGAACCTGCGGCGTCGCCGTTGTAGTAGCCGAGCGCTTTTGAATATCGAGTGATTGCATAGATGGCATGCTT
>DATLOA010000210.1:0-6718 GCA_035536515.1 Burkholderiaceae bacterium
ATCACCCAGCGCCTGCTCGAGTTGGCGACGGTGTTGACCGGTCGCATGCACGGCGGGCTGGCGCAAGTCTCGATCGCACTGTCGACGCTGATGAGCGGCGTGACCGGCTCGTGCATAGCCGACGCGGCAATGAACAGCCGCCTGCTGGGCGCGCAGATGCTGAAGCGTGGCTTCTCCAAGGGCTACGCCGCGGGCGTGCTCTCGTACGGCTCCCTGATGGCACCAATCATCCCGCCCGGGATCGGCTTTATCCTGTACGGGAGCGTCGGCCAGGTCTCGATCGGCCGGCTGTTCGCGGCCGGCATCATCCCTGGGCTGATGATTTGGGCGGCGCTGGCGATCACGATCTCGGTGACGGCGAAGAAGCGCGGATACCTGCCCGAGCGCAAGACACGGCCAAGCCTGCGCGAGCTCGGCAGCGCCGCTTGGGGCGGCATTTGGGCGATTCTGTTTCCGATCATCCTGCTGCTCGGCCTGCGCTTCGGCATTTTCACGCCCTCTGAGATTGGCGCCTTCGCGGTCGTCTACGCAGTCGTCGTCGGCGTCTTCGTCTATCGCAAACTCGGACGGGGCGCCATCAGCAACGCGCTCGACGGCAGCCTGGTCGATGTCGGCTCCGTGATGTTTCTGCTCGCGCTCTCGGCGATCTTCGGCTACGGCATCGTCTTCGAGCGCGTGCCCGAGATCGTCTCGTCGTGGATGCTCGGACTGACTGACAGCCCGGCGCTCGTGATGACCATGATCGTCGTCTTCATCCTGCTCGCCGGTACCTTCATGGAAGGCTCGGTGCTGATCATCATGCTGACGCCGATCTTCCTGCCACTCGTCACCCAGTACGGCATCGACCCAGTCCACTTCGGCTTGGTCTTCATCATCGCCGCGACGATTGGCAACTTTACCCCGCCGGTGGGTGCGGCAATGTTCGTCGTCTGCCAGATTCTGCGCTGCCCGATCGGCGTCTACGCGCGCGAGTCGATGCCGTTCCTGCTCGCAGTCTCGGCCGTATCGTTGCTGCTGGTGTTTGTTCCGGAGATCGTCCTCTGGGTGCCGGATCTGATCTTCGGCAAGGATTTGCGCTGACGCGCTCGCTTTCATCGCAATGAGAGCTAGGACTTTTGCTTGGCGGCAACCGCCTCGACCTCAACACATCAAGCTGCGTCGGTGAGCTGCGAACCTATACCGCCGTGGAACCCAGTTTGTGAAGCCCTCGAACGCCCGCCTAGCTATACCGAAGCCCCGGCACGGTAAGTGCCAGTTTTTTTGCTTTGATTCGGCATCGTTCCATGAACGAATTATTTTGCAAAGCGATTGAGGAGAAGCGCCGGCTGCGCTTTAACTACCGCGGAGTACCGCGTCTGGCCGAGCCGCAATGTTATGGCCTAGGACATCGCGGCACGGAGCTCCTCCGTGTGCATCAGCTACGGACCGGTTCCGAGCGCGAACCGTTATTCGAGGTTCCAAAGATGCACGACGTAGAACTGCTGGACGATGTATTTACAAAACCTGGGCCCAACTACAAAAGGAATGACTCGGCAATGAAGATTATCTTTTGTCAGCTCTAGCTGACGTTGCGCTCGCCGGATCAAAGGATTGACCCAGTAGACCCGCACGACCCGGCCGGCCGGCCATCATCGCTCGACAAGCCTGCACGAAGTTGGCAACTCGACCCAAGGAAGTTTTTTCGAACTAGTGGCAGAGATCGTCGGCACGCCAAAGCTGTCGTCTGGAAAACAGCCGGCTGCAGTACCGACCAGATGCGGTCGCACCGACGAGTACCAGAATAACGTCGTCCCGCATGTGCTGCAGAAGTGACGCTCCTCATCGTAATTGTCTGCGTGATGAAATGCGTAGACGGACATCTCGCCGGCGATTTCAATCATGTCGGCTCGAAGAAAGTAGGCGGACGCGCCAAAGGCACTGCCTGTGCGGCGTTTGCAGTTTGTGCAATGGCAAATGGCGTGCAGTCGGGGCGCGCCGTTAACCGAGATAGATGACATTCCGCACGCGCAATGTGCAACGCGTGTCATATGCACCGTTAGGCGGCTGAATATTGCATTAGAGCTGCATGAAGGGGCTATGCCACACGCGCGTGAAATTTGAGAGTGTAAGCGGCCCAATGCGCAATTTCGCACTCAGCGAGAACGCTCGGACACCACAATTCGGGCACGTCACCATAAGAACGTCCGAGTCGAACCGCGCCCGTAGAGCCTCGGCTCTCCAACGAGGAGTTAGTCCGCACGTGACCCCTAAGTGCGGGTACTGACGATGAGATAGAGGCGTCGCAGTGCGTACAGGAGATAAAGCTGAAACAAACCCAGGAATATTGCTGGGCCGAGCGCGCCGCGCCAGCCGCGAATTTCCGCAACGTACACAATGACCAAAAGCACCACTGCGAAGAATATTGCAAATGTTGCGAACCGGAACGATGACTTGACCATGCTTCCCGACCAACCGACAGGATCTGTCAACAGGCTTCCCATAATTTCCTCTCGGTAATTTGCGGCCTAACGTGTTTCAGACCGCACAATTCTGCTCCTTAATGTGGCGGCTGCGGCATAACACGGACCGGCCGTTGGTCGGCGGGCCGCGCTGCGCCTTGCTTTCGGCGCTTATACTGTATAAAAATACAGTACTAACAATCCGATGAAAACCGCCGGTTGCCGTCCCGTATTGCAATCCTCGCGTCTGCTCGATCAGGTACGTGAGCGGATTCGCTATTGCCATTACAGCTTACGCACTGAGCAGAATTACGCGACCACAATGATCTACACACACGTGCTGAAAGGCGCGGCGGCCGGTGTGCCTTCTCCGCTGGATTCACTAGCACCGACCAGCGCACTGCACTATGTGGAGCCTGATTCGTGGCGCATGCCCGGGGTGCAGTGCTGGCTTACAGCAGCGCCGGTGGCCATTTATCACTGATGCGCAGTCTGCACCCATGCTGCAATCTTCCAAAAGTTTTTTGTCTGCATTGGGCGCGCGAGTATGGCGTGCCAACTCGGATGCGGGTGAATCCAACGCGCGCACGGTGCCGACTCGCTTTGCGACGCTGGATCGATTGCTGCCCAATGGAGGCTGGCCGCAGCGCACATTGATCGAGCTGCTGGCGCCATGCGGCGTCGGAGAAATGCGCGTGTTGATGCCGGTGCTGGCGCCATTGATGCGCGCATGCCAGACAGTGCTGTGGGTCGAGCCGCCGCACATTCCTTATCCGCGGGCACTGATCGCGCACGGTGCGATGCTCGAACAATTGCTGGTGGTGCGTGCGCGTGAGCGGGAAGAGCGCTTGTGGACGATCGAGCAGGTGCTTAAGAGCGGCGCCGCAGCGGCAGTCGTAGCCTGGCTGCCTGAAGACCACGCGCACCTGACGTCGTTTCAAACGCTGCGCCGTCTGCAGCTGGCGGCGCAAAGCATGAAGCGGGATCCGGGTCTGGTGTTCGTGATGCGCTCGCCGGCGGCGCGCACCGCTGCGTCACCAGCGCCGCTGCGTATCGAACTCGCCGCCTGCGCGCATGGAGTCGCCGCCGATATCTTCAAGCGCCGTGGCATGCCGGTTCATTCGATGGTGCAGCTTGCGCTGCCGGGCCCGGCAGTGCGCGGCTTTGTTGCTCTGCTTGAAGAACGTGACGCAGCAGAAATGGCCGAGGTTGTAACGACCGATGTTGTGGATAGCCGTTTGTCTGCCTGAGCTGCCGCTTGAAGTGGTGGCAGCCGATGCAGTGCCGCTCGCGGTGTGCGATGCATCGCACGTGTTGCTTGTCAACCGCGGCGCACGCGAGGTTGGGGTGCAGGCGCGGATGAGGCGTGCGACTGCGCTGGCGATCTATCCGCATCTGCATATCAAGTTGCGTGACTATGCGCAGGAAAACCGTGCGCTGCAGGCGATCGCCGCGTGGGCGCAACGCTTTACGCCGAACGTCGCGCTGGTTGCACCGTGCGAAGAATCCGACGCTGATCTTGCGTCGGGAGTGCTGCTTGAAATTTCAGGCAGCGTGAAACTCTTCAACGGTCACGGCAGCATTGTCAAGAATTTGCGCGCAGGTCTTGCACGGCAGGGATACGTAGTGCAGATGGCGCTGGCGCCGGTGCCGCAGGCGGCATGGATGCTGGCGCGCGCTGCACGCGATGGTGAGGTGCCGCAGCTCAATGATGTGCGCCAGCTTTCGTCGGCACTCGCCGCTCTACCGGTCTGGCTGCTAGGCCCCGGTCGGCCGCATTGGGAGGCGCTGCAAGGCGTCGGCGTCACGCGCATTGCAGATCTGCGGCAGCTTCCGCGCAGCGGTATCGCGCGGCGTTTTTCGGCGCGTCTGCTCGACGAGCTCGATCGTGCGTTGGGTCGCAAGCCCGACCCGCGTGTGTGGTTCGTCGCGCCGCCGGTGTTTGAAGCCAAGCTCGAGCTGCTGGCGCGTGTCGATCACGCCGAAGCCTTGCTGTTCGCGGCACGCCGGATGATCGTGCAGATGACGGGCTGGCTGGCGGCACGCCATGCGGCGACGCGCACGATCGAATTCACGCTGGTGCACGAAGACCATGCTCCGTCGCCGCTTACGGTGCATCTGGCCGATGCATCGAATGACGAAGAGCGGATGACGGCACTGCTGCGCGAGCTGCTCGGCCGTACTCAACTCGCGGCGCCGGTGTACGAGCTGCATTTGCGTTGCGCGCAGATCGTGCCCATGCAGCTGTCTCATGGAGAATTGTTTGCGACTGTGCGCGGCGAGCAGGAAGGGCTGCTGCGTCTGATGGAGCGATTGCAGGCGCGCCTTGGATCCGAAGCAGTAACCCAGCTCGAGCCGCGCGACGATCATCGGCCTGAGCATGCATTTCGCGAAGTGCCGGTTGATCGCGTTAGCGCGTCGCGTTCGCCCAAGGCAAATTGCTCAGCGCCGCGCCCACTCTGGCTGTTGCCGGAGCCGATAGCGCTGATCGAACAGCAGCATCGCCCCATCTACGGCACACCGCTAACGCTTCTCAGTGGGCCGGAGCGGATCGAGAGCGGGTGGTGGGATGGACAGTGGGCCGAGCGCGATTACTTCATTGCGCGCGACGAGCAGCACGCACTGTTATGGATTTTTCGGCCGCGCGTTCCGGATGCAGCGAGCCGTGACCGTTGGTACCTGCACGGAAAGTTTGGATGATCAGCAATCTTCCTGGCTATGCCGAGCTGCATTGCGTAACGAACTTCAGTTTTCTGCGCGGCGCTTCGCACGGCGAAGAACTGGTCGAGCGCGCCGCAGCACTCGGCTACGCGGCACTTGCAATCACCGATGAGTGTTCTCTCGCCGGCGTCGTGCGTGCGCACGTCGAAGCCAAGGAACACGGACTGCACCTGATCATTGGCAGCGAAATCAATCTGTTGACCACCGCCGGCGAGCCGTACGCAAAACTGGTGTTGCTTGCGACCGATCGCGCTGCTTACGGCAACCTATCCGAATTCATCACGCTGGCGCGCACGCGCGCCGATAAAGGCAGTTATCGCGCGTACGTATCGGACCTTGAAGGCAAGGCAGCAGGGCATCCGCATCTGCAAAACCTGCCCGGATGTCTGGCGCTGCTGATTCCATCGCACGAAACTTCGTTTGAACAATTGTTCGGTCATGCAATGTGGCTGAAGACCTGGTTTGCGGGACGTGCGTGGATCGCGGTGGAAAATCTTCTACGCGCGACCGACGGCCCGCTGATCGAACGCATCGAGCGCGTCGCAAGCATCACCGGCGTGCCTTTGGTGGCGGCCGGCGACGTGCACATGCATCTGCGCTCGCGCAAGCCGGTGCTCGATGTGGCGGCTGCGATCAGGCTCGGCAAGACAGTCGCCGAATGCGGCTTCGCGCTGGCATCGAACGCCGAGCAGTATCTGCGGCCGCGTGTGCGGCTGGCGCAACTGTATGCGCCCGAGTGGCTGGATGAAACGCTGAGGATCGCTGCGCGCTGTCAGTTTTCGCTGAACGAATTGCGCTACGAGTATCCGGAAGAGATCGTGCCGAAAGGCGAGACGGCGACGAGCCATCTGCGCGCGCTGACCGAAGCCGGTGCGCGCGAGCGCTTTCCGGAAGGCGTGCCCCCTGCCGTGCGCGCACAGATCGAAAAAGAGCTCGCGCTGGTGGCCGAGCTGAAATACGAAGCGTTCTTTCTGACGATCGAGGACGTAGTGCGCTTTGCGCGCTCGCAAAACATTTTGTGCCAGGGTCGCGGCTCAGCTGCCAACTCGGTGGTGTGCTACTGCCTGCGCATTACCGAGGTCGATCCGCGCCGCTGCAATGTTCTGTTCGAGCGTTTCATCAGCCGCGAGCGCAATGAGCCGCCGGATATCGATGTCGACTTCGAGCATCAGCGGCGCGAAGAAGTCATTCAATACATCTACGACAAGTACGGACGCGATCGCGCGGCACTCGCCGCCACCGTCATCTGTTATCGCTCGCGCAGCGTGCTGCGTGATGTCGGCAAGGCGCTCGGGTTCGATCCGCAGCGCATCGACCAGGTCGCCAAAAACCACCAGTGGTGGGATAGCGGCCAGCGCCACGCCAAAGGAATGAGCGAAGCGGGCTTCGATCCGGAAAGTTTCGCCGTTCAACAGTGGCTTGCGATCGCCAATGAGCTGCGCGGCTTCCCGCGGCATCTATCGCAGCACGTCGGCGGCTTTGTTATTGCGCGCGTCAAGCTGTCGCGCCTGGTGCCGATCGAAAACGCGGCGATGGAAGCTCGCTGCGTCATTCAATGG
>DATLOA010000211.1:0-5298 GCA_035536515.1 Burkholderiaceae bacterium
TGGCCACGCTCGTTGCCTGGTGCACATCCAACGCGAGATACTGAATCGCCTGTTGTTTCATGGCAGCCGCTCCTTCCTTTCGTTTGGTCTTCGTCGATTCCAAACTTACAGGAAGGGGCGCGCTTTCAACATGCGTTAGCCAGCCCCGTTCGCGCAAACCGGTCATCGAGTAACAGACCTCTGCTGCTCCAAGATCTCATCGTATGTAATGATTCGTATATCTGGAAGTCTACTCTGCTCGTCTTCCAACGCGTTGACATCCGCAGTCACCAGGCGACCAATGAGAACTCCTAATTTAGGCCGCCGGAGACGATGACCAAGTGCCTGCTCGATCGCTTCACCGTTTCGCGGGTCAGCAAAATAGTCCCCATAGTCGCGCAACTGCCGAATCGCGCACTGAACATCGTGTGACAACCGCCTACGAGCTCCCCTACCTACGACTAGTGCGACCTGCGGTCTCTTCAATTCCAGCACCTCCCATCTTGAATCTCGCTGTGCTGCAGCGATTGGCTTAAGGACGAAATCTGGAATTAGAAGTCTGCCCGTAGCTTCGCGGAGTTGAACATGCGCCATAGGTGTCGACAGTATCGATAAAAAGTGCGGATGCTCCTCAAAGAATCTCTGATATTCATTCTCGGAAGCGTCCTCGCGATTCAGCAGCGCCTCGAGCAACTCGACTTCTAGCTGAAGTCCTAGTAGGTCGCGGTCGATCGTGACAAAGCGAGTGCCGCGTCTATCGGCAGGACCGAAATAATAGTGTCCCGCTAGCTCCGGTCGCGGCTTTAGCGCGGGTCCAAGACGATACCGCCCCCCTTTGTAGGTAACGATAAAGCCCAAATTGTCGAGCTCGTTGAGGACAGCCTGCCGGTATTTCCTAACGTCGCTCCTCAGAACACCTGCGCCACAGTCACCCTCAAGCGGTAGTTCATACTGGTGAAGGTCTGCATATCGCACAGTCACGGAACCCGGATAGCGCCGCCGCGCCTCGGCATCATCAAGCTTATCCCAGGAAACTCTGATAGGTAATGCGCTCCAGCGTCGGCCATCCGGCATCGCTACAATTGGGTCAAGTTCGCAAATTTTGCGGATGAAGTCGGCCGCCGCCGGCGAATCGAAGGCGTCTGTAAGTTTACTGTCGGACGAAATGAGAAGCTCGATATGTAGCACGATTGCGTCTGCCTGAAGTCCTTCGCGTTCGGCGGACGAATTGAGAATAGGTAGAAGGCGAGTAAACGGAATATGGGTCGTACCGATGCCGAACTTCGCCCACGTCTGCTCTAATTCCGTTGCCGGCGTTCGCGCAACCAAAAGCACGTGCATAGCGCCATTCTAGCGTGAGTCCATTTTGTTACGGTCTGGCTAACGTCCTTGGTGTAAGCTGCACGGCCAGGGCCCGCGTGCCGAAGCCAGAGCGGCGCGGCCGTTGCCGCCGAGGAGTTGCATGCAACGACTGGTGAACTGCAACGGCCGTGACGCCGTCACGCTGGCGATGAAGTAGGCAGCTCGGCTGCCGGACCGAAGCCGGGCCGTGACAGCTTCACACCAAAGTTAGCCCGCGTACCGCTATGCTTCAGTTCCTTCAGCGTTCTCGGCCTCATCGGCTTCTCGAAGTGCTTCGAGGACGTACGCTAAGCCCGGATCGGTAATTTTGTTCTCGTGTCCGATGATCGCTCGCGTCAGGAACTCCTTCACATCATGATCAGCGATGATGTAGCCAACCTGATTATTGTTCGCCGCGGCCGCAACGATGGCATCTCGCTGAGGTGCTGTGAACTCCTCGTACTGGTTCAGTTTGGCAATTATGGAGTGTGTGTAGGCAAACGAGCCGCTGTTCGCGAGATCTGCAATCAGCAGATCCTTCTCGGCATCGCGCGCCAGCTTGATCTCTGGGAAATGACGCCGAAAAAATCCCGACAAGGCGCGATAGTAAAGAACGTCAGCGGCCTTGAGACGCTTCCATTCGTCTCGCAGGTATTCGCTGAACGACTCGGTCGCAAGCGGTGATGCGTAGTCGTTGTCTTCGGTTACGATGATCAGGTCGTTGCCCTTGGGAACTTCTTGGAGAAGAGTCTCCCAGTTGATGGCGTCTCCCAGCGATCCGGTCTTGCCAGGAGGGTTCCCAC
The DNA here is from genome assembly GCA_035536515.1 of Burkholderiaceae bacterium. Classification (GTDB taxonomy): domain Bacteria; phylum Pseudomonadota; class Gammaproteobacteria; order Burkholderiales; family Burkholderiaceae_F; genus JACCZX01. Next base: position 2,124 of record DATLOA010000211.1, read on the forward strand.
GTTCCGCGCGCAGCGAAGCTCGTTTCACTAGAGCGTCATCACTTTTGACCACGTCAGCCAAGTCAAACAATTCTCTAATCGCGGCATCGGCACGAAGATTTCTCGCCAACGCATCTTCTGTCACCTTCCGCAACAGATCGGAATGAGCGCGATCGTATGCCTTCTGGGCATCTCGCAAGCGGTTAGATTCAGAGTACTCCTTGCAGAACTGCGGTAGCTGAGGATTGAGACGTTGTTCCCGGAGACGTTTCAGCGCGTCGGCAACCTTGCTTTCGCGGTTACGATAGAACTCATCCACCACCTGCTCCGGGAGATGCAGCGTTACCTTCTTCTGCCTGATAACAGCTGGCAGCTTCTTCAACTCCTCCAACTCGTCGCTGGTGTAGTGAAGGAACGAAAGATAAATGTTGGTGTCAATAAAGAGATGCATGATTCGGCCTACGTGAACGTCCGAGTCCTGTGGCGTGATTCCGCCGACGAGCGTCGTCCTGCGGGTGGGAGCGGCGACGGCGCGGGCGGGAGCGCACCGAGGCCACGGTGCGACGCGCGGCGCGGGGCTTGCGCGCGTGACAGGCGCTGGGTTGAAAGAGCACTTCCCCAGCAAGCACCGTGACGCGCACGAGCACGGTGGCCGAATGCGCGAAGGGTGGGTGGCGCGTGGCGAACGGTGTGCGGCAATCTCCGCGCGGGCGGTGGAGCGACCCTGCGCAAAGCGCCTACCGCGGTTGGTGGAGCGGGTGTGAAGGGGCGATTTGCGCAGGTCGCTGGCGGAGAGCGGAGATTGACGCGCACGGTTCGCCACTTCGGCGCCGCGAGGGGGAAGCGGAGGAAATAAGCGCGAAACAATCCGGCCGAAAGCATGAAGAACGCGGAGCGTCGGTGCCTGCGTCGGGCTAACGTCCTTGGTGTAAGCTGCACGGCCAGGGCCCACGTGCCGAAGCCAGAGCGGCGCGGCGGTTGCCGCCAATGAACTGCCGTGCAGCGAGTGGCGAACTGCAACCGCCGTGACGCCGTCACCCTGGCGACGACGTAGGCAGCTCGGCTGCCGGGCCGAAGCCGGGCCGTGCCAGCTTCACACCAAAGTTAGCCCGCACCCATGACCGAACTCTTCGCGATTGTTGCTTCGGATGTTTGTGGGCCGCCGCTTTGAAATAGCTGTTCACATTCCGCATTTCGCCACTATCATCCGGTGTTCGTCCAATTGAGCGCAGAGTTAGCAGACGTTATTGGGTCGTGAACTCACCATTTGGCAAAACCGGCTGGTGTTTTGCGCAATCGATGCAAAATCGCGGCCCGAGGCCTATCCGATAATTTTGAAGAGATCGATGAATTTCGTGATGCTGGGCGACCAGGATTCAACCTGCGACATGAAGCGCTTTGCCGCTGTCTCGAGCCGCGCCAGCTCCTTGTCGAGCCCGATCAGCCCTGCCAGGTGGCCGTAGAGAAGTTTGTCCCTGGAGTGAAATTCCATCTCCGCCTTCACCTGTCTCAGATCGGCTGCAAGCGTGTAAAGGCGATCGTCATAGTAGGTTGCCTTTAGGAGGTTCGCGACAAAGTTCCTCGAAAGATTTTGCGCCCTAGTCATCTGCAGGCTGCTCGCCTCGAAGGTATTCGCAAGATGGCGCGCCCAGAGCAGGCGTGTGCGGGCGATCTCGGCCACACGATAGAACTGCCAGATGCGCCGGCCAGTGCGCCGCAGTGAGCGCCAGTGGCGCTCCTCCGGCCACGGCGTCTTGGTGTTGCAGAAAAGCAGCTGCTTGGTACTTGCGGCGACCCAATCGTAGTCGAACAGGCCCAGATCAGGCTCGCGCTTGTGCCGGATGCGCCGGTCCTTGTCGGAAGTCAACGCTAGGATGCGCAGGAGGTCGCTGTCCGATCCGTCCAAGACCACCGGCGGCGTCGTCCGACCGATATCGACGGTCAGATGATCGGGATCGAGTTCTTGCCTTGCGACCTGGCTCGGCTTTGCGAGTACACTCGTTGCAAGCAGCGAGAGCGCCTGCTCCATCAGCTCGCCCGCGCTCCCTTCATTCATTTTCCCGGCACTCCGCCACTGCAACGCCAGCGGACTATGGCCGTCGCTGTCGACCAGGCCGCGCAGCAAGGTTACGATCTCCTCTTGTGCGAGCCCCCTGTCGCAAAGCAACTGGCCGAAAAGCGCGCAGCTCGCACCGCCATGCTCGTAGAAGCGCAGCCGCATCCTGAACTGGAGCGCCGCATCTGCCGGAAGTTTGACCGCCTTGATGCGCCAGTTGCACCGAACATAGAAAGGCTCGGCGCGGATACCCGAATGCTGGTAACTGGGATATTGCGACGCCGCGTAGGTCCTCTGCGGCGGCTGCGGGAGGAGCGCACCGAGCCGGGGGATCGACGCTTCGGGAAGAGCTTCGTCCCATTCGGTTTCCGCGGCGGCCTCGGTGAAGTCGACGAACCAGCCCTTACGGCGCGATATAGTTAGGAAGTCGGGCCAAAGGATCGCGCGGCTGACGATGAAAGACACAGCGTGGAACCGGCGATCCATGCAACCCCCTGAAATGCGCGCCGGGAGGCCGAGGCCTCCCGGTATTACGCCCCTCGGCTTACACGCGCGCGATCAATATAGCAGATCGGCTCGGGCCGACTCCAATTTCCGAGTTGCTTCAGCAACTTCTGGAAAGTCGCAGCCGCCCAGGTGCAAGCGGCGATGGCGCGGGAGCGGAGCGCACAGGGCACGGTGCGCCGCGCATGAGCACGGTGGCAGAGGTGCGGAGTGGGTGGGCGGCGCCTTCGCCACTTCAGCACTGCGCGGGGGAAGCCCGAGGCATAGGGCCTTCCAAACCGGCGCTCAACCTCAAAGACGCGGAGCGTGGAGCGCCAGGTCGGGCTAACGTTCTTGGTGTAAGCTGCGGCGGGCTTCATGTGCCAAGTAGGAAGCGGCGCGACCGCCGCCGCGACTAACGAGAACTCGAAGGGAGCGAGATGCGGCGGGCGTGACGCCGTCACGCTGGCGAGTCGGTAGGCAGCTCGGCTGCCGGGCCGGACACCAGCCCGCCGACAGCTTCACACCAAAGTTCTATGAAAGCGATTGTCAAGGGCAGTTCTCTCCCTCGCTGATTGCTTTTTCGTTTTCTCCGTTGCAATCAGCCCCTTCCGCTTCGGAGAGGAAGACGTGCGGCTTCTGTGGGTGGGCGGAACA
>DATLOA010000212.1:0-6614 GCA_035536515.1 Burkholderiaceae bacterium
ATGCCCAAGGCAGCTTGTGCATGAAAGACTGCGTCAAGGATGTGAATATTGCGTCCGAGATGCCGGACTTTGCCCGCAATCAGAACGGCAACCTCGCTCTGCAAAAGCGGCCCCTCGGACCGATGCGCGGCATTGATACCGCGCGCTACGACACAGGCAAGACGGTTGCTGTGGCGGCGGCGTCTACTACGGCCGCCACACATCCGTCTGACCTTCTCGCGCGCCTCGCGTGCACCGGGTGCCATGGCATGACGAACAAGATCATTGGCCCGGGCTTCAATGAGATCGCAACCCGGTACGCAGGTCGCACCGACGCGCAAACGTATTTGTCAAAGCGCATCAAGGACGGCGGGCAAGGTGTGTGGGGCGCGATCCCGATGCCGCCGCAGGCAGCACTAAGAGAAAGCGACATTGACGAAATAGCGCGTTGGCTGGCCGATGGAGCCAAATAACTTTTAGCGATAGGGTTATCCCGCAAGTGAAATGGAATGCGGTAGGCGCGCTGCTACATTCACGCGTTTGCTTTTAGCAACTTAGAATCATCAGCAGCAGGAGATTTTTTATGAATCAGAATCGCAGGGAATTTGTGAAGTTGACGGGCGTGTTCGCAGTGTTGGTCGGCGCGGGGCTCCTCAGCGGCGAAGAAGCTCTTGCGCAGCAGCAAGCATGGAACAAGGCGGCATTTGAAGCGAAGTCGCTGGATGAAACCGTCAAGGCGCTGGGTGGACCCTCCGCAGCGCAAAGCGCGGACATTTCAATCACAGCACCCGACATTGCGGAAAACGGCGCCGTGGTACCCATCGGCGTAACCAGCAAAATTCCAAATACGCAGAACGTCTACATCCTGGTCGAAAAGAATCCCAATTCGCTGGCGGCAGGATTCTCTATTCCGGGCGGTACCGAGGCGAACGTCGCGACTCGCATCAAGATGGGCCAGACTTCAAATGTGCACGCAGTCGTCAAAGCCGACAACAAGTTTTACGTGGCAACCAAGGAAGTCAAAGTCACCCTCTGTGGCTGCGGCGGTTGAATACAGAATTCGGACAGGAGCGGAAATGGCAGACCCGATGAGAATTCGCGCGACCGAACAGCCTGACGGCGTCGACGTGCGCGTATTGATGAGTCACGAGATGGAAACCGGTCAGCGGCGCGACTCGGCCGGCAAAGTGGTGCCGGCGCACTACATCTCAAACGTAACTGTCAGTCACAACGGCAAGCCGGTGCTGAGCGCTGAGTGGGGCCCAGCGGTCGCTAAGAACCCGTACTTGCAATTCAAATTCAAAGGCGGCAAGAAGGGCGATAAGTTGACCGTCACGTGGGTCGACAACAAAGGCGATACGCGCACCGACGAAGCGACGATCAGCTAGATTTGCTGCTGCATAAGACACTCTAAGCGGGGAGATGCCGAAGATGAAGGGAACCACGCGAGCGACGCTCTTAGGCGCTGCTTTCGCGCTGTCGTGCACGGCAGCGTTGGCACAGAAGGACACCGCCGATGCGATCGCGCGCTATCGACAACTTTTGCAAGACGGGAACCCGGCTGAGCTGGTGGTGGCTCGCGGCGAAGCGCTATGGAAGGAAAAGCGCGGGCCGAAGAAAGCGTCGCTTGAGCAGTGTGACCTCGGCCTTGGACCTGGCGTGGTCAAAGGCGCCTATGCGCAAATGCCGCGTTACTTTGCCGATACCGACCAAGTCATGGACTACGAAAGCCGCGTCGTGCACTGCATGGTAGCGCTGCAAGGGTTTGACCACGCCTCCGTCACCAAGAGTCCGTATTCGAGCACCGGTCAGCGTCAGACCGAGATCGAGGCGCTCGCTGCTTACGGTGTCGAGCAGTCGCGGGGAGTGCCGGTCAATATCTCGCAGTTGCATCCGAAGGAGAAAGCCGCTTACGACCGGGGTAAGCAATTTTTCTACATGCGCGCAGGTCCATATGACTTTTCGTGCGCTACGTGCCATGGCGTTACCGGACAGCGGATTCGCCTCCAGGACCTGCCGAACATTGGAGGTAACAAGGAGGACGCGCAGCGCGCGTTTACGACGTGGCCGGCGTATCGCGTGTCGCAGGGAACACTGCGAACGATGCAGTGGCGCTTGAACGATTGCTTCCGGCAGCAGCGGTGGCCCGATTTCGTGTTCGGCTCGCCTGCTTCAGTCGATCTGATCACCTTCCTTGGCGTCAACGCCAACGGCGCGAAGATGGATTCGCCGTCGATCAAGCGCTAGGGACCGCTATGAAACAAAAACTCGCATTCACTGTGGTCTTATCTGTCATCGCGACCTCGCTGGTGAGCTGTGCCGTCTACACCGCGCCGACGCGCGAAGAAACCTTGCAGGTTGTCAAAAGTTCGTTCAAGGAGCGCGGCATCGCAAAGCTCGATCGGTTGAACCAATCGGAATTGCAGGTGGCATGTTCGGAAGCTTCGCTGACGGGTAAGGATTTGCCGAAGGATGTTCGCGACCGGCTCGAGAGGCGGGCGCTGGCAACGGTCAAGTTTCCTGCCGATGGTCAGTACCTGGGCGACTTCAAGCAGGGCGAGCGCATTGCGCAAACCGGCGTTGGCATGCAGTGGAGCGATTCCGACACCACCGTAGCGGGCGGCAACTGCTATGCGTGCCACGAGATTGCGCCGCAGGAGATCGCGTTCGGAAATATTGGGCCGTCGCTGAAGGGGTATCGGAAACTGCGCGGCAGCTCGCCGGCGGTGATGACGTACACGTGGGGCAAGCTGTGGAACTCACACGCGTACAACGCGTGCTCGCAGATGCCGCGCTACGGCGACGCCAATATTCTGACAACGGCGCAGCTGAAGGATTTAATGGCGCTGCTGCTTGATCCAAATTCGCCAGTCAATAAGTAGGCAACAGCCACGGACTTACGCAAGTTATTTTTGGCGTTTGCCGGCACAGTCTGGCTCGCTGCTACGGCGCCATCAGTTGCGCAATCGGCAGGCGAAGTCGGCAGTGTCGTTGCCTGGAGCGATGTGACTTTGCTCGACGGCCGTACGCTTACGGCGGCTGAGCTCAATGGCAACGTCGTCGTAGTGCAGATATGGGCTTCATGGTGCCCATTTTGCGCAGCGCAGAATCCGCATGTGCAGAAGCTGCACGATGCGTACGCGAATCGCGGCTTAAGGGTGCTCGCGTTCTCGATCGATCGCACCGAGCATGCGGCCAAGGAATATCTGGTAAAGCGTGGATACACATTCAACGTAGCAATGCGCAACGACGACGTCGATCGCTGGTTCGGCCGCAACCGCACGCTGCCGGAAACGTATGTGGTTGACGCGAAAGGCAGGGTCGTGTTCGTGCATCGCGGCGAGATGTTTCCTGAGGACATCGCTGCGCTCTCGCGTTTCGCCGTGAAGTAATGCAGCGGCGCGAGTTTCTGCAGGTGCTTGCCGTCGCTGCAGCGGCGGGGATGCCGATCTCAACGCGTGATGCATTGGCCGCGGCGCCGTCTGGCACGCGCATGTATGAATTGCCGCGTTTCGGCAACGTTCATTTTCTGCACTTCACCGACTGCCACGCACAGCTGCTGCCGGTTCATTTTCGCGAGCCCAGCGTCAATTTGGGCGTCGGCGCGGCTTTCGGTCAGCCGCCGCATCTGGTCGGCGAGCATCTACTTAAGCACTTTGACATCCCACGCAAAACGCCGCAGGCGCACGCCTTTACGTATCTCGACTTCGTGCAGGCCGCGCGTACGTACGGCAAGGTCGGTGGCTTGGCGCATCTGTCGACGCTCGTCAAGCGCTTGAAAGCTAGTCGCCCCGACGCGCTGCTGCTCGATGGCGGCGATTCATGGCAAGGGTCGGCGACCGCGCTCTGGACGAATGCGCAGGACATGGTCGATGCCAACAAGCTGCTCGGCGTCGACGTGATGACCGCACACTGGGAGATGACCTACGGCGCCAAGCGCGTGCAGGAAATCGTCGACAAGGATTTCAAAGGGCGCATCGACTTCATCGCCCAGAACATCAAGACCGCGGACTTCGGCGACCCGGTGTTTCTGCCGTACACGATGAAGGAAATGAACGGCGTCACTGTCGGCATTATCGGCCAGGCGTTTCCATACACGCCGATCGCAAACCCGCGTTACTTCGTCCCGGACTGGAGCTTCGGTATCCAGGAAGAAAACATGCAGAAGATGGTCGACGAGGTGCGCGGCAAAGGCGCGCAGGTTGTCGTCCTGCTCTCGCACAACGGCATGGACGTCGATCTAAAAATGGCAACACGCCTGCGCGGCATCGACGCGATATTGGGGGGTCACACCCACGATGCTATGCCGCAGCCGACGTTGGTCAAGAATGCAGGCGGCACGACGTTGGTAACCAACGCCGGCAGCAACGGCAAGTTTCTGGCGGTGCTCGACTTCGACGTCAAAGGTGGCAAGGTGAGCGAGTATCGCTACAAGTTGCTGCCGATATTCGCGAGGCTGTTGCCGGCCGATGCCGAAATGTCCGCCTACATCAGTCGCGTGCGCGCGCCGTACGCAGCGCAGCTGTCGGAGAAACTCGCGGTCACAGAAGGGATGCTGTATCGCCGCGGCAACTTTAACGGCACGTTCGATCAGCTGATCTGCGAAGCCCTGATGCAAGTGCGCGGTGCGGAGATCGCATTTTCGCCTGGCTTTCGCTGGGGTACGTCGCTGCTACCTGGCCAGGCCATCACGCTCGAACATCTGATGGATCAGACTGCGATCACGTATCCGTATACGACCGTCAATGAGTTGAGCGGCGCGACGATCAAGACGATTCTCGAAGACGTAGCGGACAATTTGTTCAATCCTGATCCGTATCTGCAACAGGGCGGCGACATGGTACGCGTCGGTGGACTGCAGTATTCGATCGATCCGCTTGCGCGTATCGGCACGCGCATCGGCGATTTGCGCCTGAACGGCAAGCCGCTCGATGCCGACAGGCTTTACAAAGTGGCGGGCTGGGCACCTGTCGCTGAGGGCGCAAAGGGCGAACCGATTTGGGAAATCGTTGCCAGTTACATAAGGGGTCGGGAGCTAAAGCCGCCGCGGCTAAATCTCCCCGTGATCAAAAGCGCGCAGGCCAACCCCGGGTTGGCGTAACCATGGTGTGCGGGCGCCGACAGGCGCTGGTTGCTTTCCTGCTCGCGCCGGCACTGTTGCGCGCACAGCAAGTCGCCGATCAGCATCTGCCACCGCTCGGCGATTTGCGCGTACTGGCGAAATCGATTGCACGCCAGAAAGCGCCGCTGCTGATCCTGTTCAGCACTCCCGGCTGCCCATTTTGCCGTGAAGTGAGGCGCAACTATCTAGTGCCGCGAATCGCGGAGCAGGCGGACAAGACAAATCCGCAGCTGCTATTGCGCGAAACGGACATCACTTCGGAGCGGACCATGGTGGATCTATCAGGAGCTCATATCACCGAGAGTTTTTTCGCGGCTCGCAACAATGTGCGAGTGGTACCGGTCGTGACTCTCTTTGACGCCTCGCTGCGGCCGATCAGCGAACCGCTGGTCGGCCTGGACCGCTCGGGTTTCTACGAGGGCTACCTTACGTCGGCAATCGATGCGGCGCGCAAGCATCTGCGGCAAACTTCGTAATCTGCCGGCCTGCGGTGCGCGTTATCAGCCTAGCGCCAGCGCGTACAAGGAGTGTTCGATGAAGCAAAAAAACATGGCTTTGTTTGCAGCCGCAGCGCTGATGGCGAGCGTCAGCGGCTTTAGTGCGGCGCAGGTGCGCGCGCCTGATGAAGCTCCGCCAGAAGCGGTGTCGCGCTACGTGGTGGGGACCCGTTTGGGATATATCACGTGCAGCAACAAATATCGAGATTACGTTGTCAAGTACGAGCGCTTTGCGCTGGTCAACGAAGGGCAGAACACTGTCACCGGGTCACCGCCGTCGGATGAAGACTATCGGGCGTGCGTGCAGGAAACGCTGCTGAAAGGACGCGACATGTATGGGCCAGCGTCCAAGCAAGCGTCGACGACAGCGGCCAAGGCTTCGCTGAAGGAATACCAGACCGCATGGGAAGGCTCGCTTTCCAATCTCGGGCGGCCCGGCGGGGAGAAGTCCGCTGAATATCGCACGCGTCAGGGCAAAATGCAGGCTCAGTTGGACGAGCTACAACGGAAAGTGGAAGCACAAGCGAAGACGAACACGCGCTAGTTGGTGACACGTTTTCAGGCTATTCGTAGCGAACAGCCACGCCCAGCAGGGTAGCCTTGCGCTGTTGGCATCCGCTGAGGGGCGCTGAATGAATAGCCGTACCGATTTGTCTCGTCGCCGTATGTTGGTCACCGGCTCCGGTGCACTCGCTGCAGCGGGCCTGACAGGCGTATCGCACGTCGCCGCGCAGGCAACCTCTGCCGCGCCCGCAGCGGCTACACAGGCAAAGCCCTTGCCTGCGTATGTCGCTTGGAAAGACGCGGACAGCCTGATTGTTCACACGCCGACGACGATCGAGACCAAGCGCACAGCGGCGGGCACCAGCGTCGTCACTCCGGCGGAGCGACTGTTCATTCGAAACAACCTTCCGGCGCCCGATGTTTCGATCGTGGCAAATCGCGACGCGTGGCAGGTGGCCGTCGATGGCGTGCGCCAGCCGACGACGCTGTCGGTAGCGGACCTGAAGACGCTC
>DATLOA010000213.1:0-2497 GCA_035536515.1 Burkholderiaceae bacterium
TTGCTCGCTCGGGCATCGCCGCCTGTCGATCATCGATACGTCAGCCGCAGGGCATCAGCCGATGGTCGATGCAAGCGGGCGCTGGGTGATCAGCTACAACGGAGAGATCTACAACTTCGAAGAAGTGCGCGCTCAACTTCAGGCGTGTGGCGTGACGTTCCGCGGACGTACCGATACCGAAGTGCTGTTGCAGGCGCTTGCGCTGTGGGGAGTGGATGCACTGCCCAGGCTCGACGGAATGTTTGCGTTTGCGGCTTTTGATCGCGAGTCCGGCCAGCTGATTCTTGCGCGCGACGCGTTCGGAGAGAAGCCGCTTTACTATGCAGAGCTTGCGGGCGGCGGCTTGGCCTTTGCATCTGAGCTGCAGGCGCTTGAAGCGGTGCCAGGGGTTGGTCGGCATATTGGGGTTGACGCGGTAGCCGAACTGCTGATGTTTCAATACATCGGTGCACCACGCACGATCTACCGCGGCATCAGCAAACTGCCGCCGGCACACTGGCTCATCTCTTATCCAGGCCAGGCTCCGAAGATCGGCAAGTACTTCGAGTTCCGTCCTGGAAGCACGGGGTTCGATCATCGGCCGCTCAAGCAACTGGCTGACGAGCTTGAGGATATTCTGGTGCGCAGCCTGCGGCGCCGCTTGGTGTCAGACGTTCCGCTAGGAGCGTTTCTATCCGGCGGCGTCGATTCGTCGACCGTCTGCGCGCTGATCCGCCGCAGGCTCGACGTGCCGCTCAAAACGTTTTCGATCGGATTTCAAGGGGCACCCGAAAGCGAGCATGACGTCGCCCGAGCATTCGCCGAGCACCTTGGCACCGAACACCACGACAAGGTCATCGCGCCGAATACCAGCGACTTTCTTCTGAACATTGGCCGTGTGCTGGACGAGCCCAACGCGGACAGCTCGTGCCTGCCTACGTACCTGCTGTCCGCGTTTGCGCGTGAAACGGTAACGGTCGCGCTGTCCGGCGATGGTGGCGACGAAATGTTTGCCGGCTACGACCGCTACTTCATGACGTTCGACGAGCAGCGTCGCGAACGGGGACGGGCTTGGCATCCCGGTCACGTTTATTACTCGAACCGTATTCTGGTTTCGGTTGAACAGCACATCGAAGAGTTGCTCGGAATCGTTCCGGCCCGCGCCGCTGAACACCTGGCGCGATTGCGTGGTGAGGTCGACGGCACCGACGTTCCATTGTTCTGCACGCTGCGCAAGACAGACGTTGAAAACTATATGCCAGGTGCCGTGCTGCCAAAGGTTGACCGCATGAGCATGCAGCACTCGCTCGAGGTTCGCACTCCGTTTCTAAACATCGAGCTCGCGCGTTTCGCTCAAAGGCTACCGCTGCCAGCGTTGTACAACGGCGTTCGCGGCAAGCTGGTGCTGCGCGAACTTGCGTATCGATACCTGCCGCGCAATCTCGTTGATCTGCCGAAGAAGGGTTTCGGCCTTCCGGTTTCGCGGTGGGGACAGAACGAGTTGCTTCAGGTGGCGTCGAAAGTGCTGGAGGGCGAGGAGAGCCGGGTTGCTGCCGCTCTAGGCCGCGACGCCATCGTGCGCTTCATGCGAAGGCAGCGGAGCGACGGTGGTTTTGTAACGTACCAGGTATGGGCGCTCACGATGCTCGAGTCGTGGCTCCGGCACCATCAGGGGCAGATCGCCTCAATGGGTAGCGGGCTGGATGTCCCCGTCCTGGGGGCGGCGGGCGTGTGTATCCACGGTACCCCGCAAGCAAGCGACACAGTGCCTGCGCAAGCGGTGCAGTTATGGAAAATTGCAGAACGCGTGTTGGTCGTATCGGCAACTGGCCCGTCGAGCGCAAGCGAGCGCAACAGCATTCCAGCAACTCCAGCGGAATTAACACAGCTGTTAGCGGCGTGTCCGGATCTCTGGCAGCATGTTGCCGCGACGGTGGAGCAATCGGCTCTGCTGAAATCGCCAACTTCCTGGACCGCGCTGGCCAAGGGTGAGTGTGGCGCTCCAACCCGGAACGCCATGAACGGCGCAACGTTGTTGCTGATGAATGGCTTGGCGGCGGCGACGGGCTGGTCCGAGTTGGATGGACTCCGCCGGCTCGGCGTTACGCGCATCGTGTTGCTTCACCCGTACCGCGGCGATGGCACTGTCATAGCAGTTCAACTACGGCATGTATCGGTCCTGCGACGCCACATCAACCTGCTTCGCCTGCTGCTCTCCTCAGCAGGGCGTACTACCTTTGCGCGCACCACCTGGGAACAGGGAAAGATGTGGATCGCGAGGCCGCACGACATCGTGCCTGGCGACAACGACGAAATGTCAGACGACGTTGCAGTGTTCGAGGGCAGACGGCAGTTGTCGCCGATCCCTGCCTCATGTACTGACATACGGTCTGCTGGCGACGGCCGCTTCTTAGTCACGGGCGGCGCGGTGTTCTTTTCGTCCACAAAGAACGCAACGAAACGGCCGCGGTCAGTATGGATGGTGAAGCAGGATTCCCGCACGCGGCCGCGATTGCCG
>DATLOA010000214.1:0-8449 GCA_035536515.1 Burkholderiaceae bacterium
ATTTCATTGAAGCGGTCAACACGTACCTGCTCGCCGAGCGCTCGGCCAAACACGGCGCGATGATCATCGTTCTCGTCTTCGGCGCGATGTTTCTGTTCGACACGCTGCGCGCGCTCAATGCGCACCCGGTGCAGTATGGCTTTGTCGGCTTGGCGCTTGTGATCTTTTTCCTGCTGTTATTAAGCTTGTCCGAGCACGTTGCATTCGGTGTCGCGTACTCGATTGCAGCGTCCTCCTGCACGCTGCTGATCACTTATTACCTGAGCTACGTGCTTGCTAACCGGCCGCGTGCCCTCGGGTTTGGCTGTGCTCTGGCGGCGATGTACGCGACGATCTACTCGATCCTGATCGCAGAAGGCACGGCGCTGCTGATGGGCAGCGTGCTGCTGTTCGTAATGCTGGCCGCCGCGATGATCGTGACGCGCAAGCTTGATTGGCGCCGGATCGGACCGGGCATGAAACCGGGCGAGGCGTAGCTCAAGCAGGAAAACCGCGCCGCGCTAAAGTGCGGCGATGAAGAAGTTCGCCGCTAACGCGCGCAAGGCGCTCCGCCACCCGGTCGCCTTTGCGCTGGCAGTATTGAAGCAGTTTCGTGCCAACCAGGGACTGCTCCTGGCCGGCGCCGTGGCCTACTACGCGTTGTTGTCGCTGGTGCCTCTGCTAATCCTCGTCGTTCTTGCACTCACGCAGATCTTCGATGAAGCGGTAGTGCTGAAGTCCATCGGCACCTATCTCGAGTTCGTCGTTCCGGGGCAGTCGAATGCTCTGGTCGGCGAGCTGCAGAACTTCTTGATGCATCGCGAACTCGTCGGCTGGCTGCTGCTGGCGCTGATGCTGTTTTTCAGCACACTTGCATTTACGGTGCTGGAAAATGCGATGCTGGTGATCTTTTTCCATCGGGTCACAGTCCGGCCTCGGCGTCACTTTTTGGTGTCTGCCTTGATGCCATACCTGTTCGTCCTTTCGCTGGCCATAGGGCTGATGATCATCACTGTGGTCTCCGGCGCACTCGGCCGATTAGGAACTCACGCTGTCATCATTCTCGGCGAGTCGCGCCCGCTTGATGAGTTTTCGGCGCGGCTGTTGTATCTGATCGGAGTGGGAGGCGAAGTTCTTTTGCTGACCGCGATCTACCTCGTCATGCCGGTCGGCCGACTATCGCTGAGGCACGCGTTGATAGGCGGCACCGCGGCGGCAATTCTGTGGGAGATCACACGGCATGTATTGGTCTGGTACTACTCGACCATCTCGCAAATACAGGTGGTTTACGGCTCGCTGACGACCTCGATCGCGGTGCTGCTGAGCGTCGAGATCGGCGCGATCTTTCTGCTACTCGGCGCGCAGGTTATTGCAGAGTACGAGCGGATTGGTTACGAGCCAATCAACACAAAGGCGAAGCCGATGCAGGCGGAGAAAGCGTAGCGAACTTGTCAGAGCTCACGCGGCCTTGCGCGTTTTAATTGGTTTCACGTCGCGCCGCTTGGCGCCGACGAATAGTTGCCGCGGTCGGCCGATCTTGTACTCGGGGTCAGCGATCATCTCGTTGAGCTGCGCGATCCAGCCTACCGTGCGCGCCAGCGCGAAAACAGCGGTAAACAGCGGCACCGGAACGCCGATCGCTTTCTGCACGATGCCGGAGTAGTAATCGACATTCGGGTACAGCTTGCGGCTGACGAAGTACTCATCCTCGAGTGCAATTTTCTCGAGTTCCATCGCCAGCTTGAACAGTGGATCGTCCTGTAGCCCGAGCTCTTTAAGCACCTCATGGCACGTCTCACGCATCAGCTTGGCACGCGGATCGTAGTTCTTGTACACGCGATGGCCAAAGCCCATCAGCCGCACTTCTGAGCTCTTGTCCTTTACCTTGGTGATGAATTCGCCGATCTTGGCCACCCCACCGTTGCGCTGGATGTCATACAGCATGCCGAGGGCCGCCTCATTGGCACCGCCGTGCGCGGGTCCCCACAGACATGCAACCCCGGCCGCGATCGCGGCAAATGGATTGGTGCCCGATGAAGCACACAGACGCACGGTCGATGTCGACGCGTTCTGTTCATGGTCCGCATGCAGGATGAAAATGCGGTCCATGGCCCGCACCAGCACGTCGTTGACCTTGTATTCCTCACACGGCGTCGCGAACATCATCCGCATGAAGTTCGCCGCGTATGACAGTTCATTGCGCGGATAGACGTAGGGCTGGCCCACCGTGTACTTGTAGGCCATCGCGACAAGCGTGGGCATTTTCGCGATCAGCCGGTGCGCCGAGATTTCTCGCTGACGCGGATCGTTTAGATTCATCGAGTCCGGATAAAACGCCGACATCGCCCCGACCAAGCCCGTCATTACGGCCATTGGATGCGCGTCGCGCCGGAAGCCACGCAGGAAGAACTGCATCTGCTCGTTGACCATCGTGTGATAGGTCACCGTCTGGTCGAACTGCTTCTTCTGCTCGGCGTTCGGCAACTCGCCATACAGCAGCAGGTAGCACGTCTCGAGGTAATCGCACTGCGTTGCCAACTGCTCGATCGGGTAGCCGCGATACAGCAGCTCGCCCTTGTCGCCGTCGATGTAGGTAATCGACGAATCGCACGCTGCGGTCGACATGAATCCAGGGTCGTATGTGAACCTGCCCGTTTTGGCATAGAGCTGACGGATGTCGATAACCTCCGGCCCGATCGTGCCCTTGTAGATCGGCAGTTCCAGTGCCGCCCCGCCGTCCGAAAACGTCAGCGTTGCTTTTTTGTTCGAGGGATCGAGTGCCATGATTGTCGGTCCTCAAATGATTTCAGACAGCGCGCAGGCGATGGAGCAATGTGCGTACCTCGGGAACCTCGAACGCATCGGATACATCGACGCGTGCGAGAAGCAAATCGAGCAATTCATTTTCAGGCAGATTAAGCAGCGCCTCGAACGACGCTATCTGATCTAACGTCAGCTCGTCGCCGTGGCGGTCCAGAAATCGCGTGATGATCACGTCATTTTCGAGCAGTCCACGGCGCGCGCGCCAGCGCAGACGGCGCCGCGCCAGCGGCAACGCGGCGTCCACGCTCACACGGCCCGCCGCACCAGAAGCTCCCTGATCTTGCCGATCGCCAAGGTGGGATTCAGATTCTTCGGGCAGACGTCGACGCAATTCATGATCGTGTGGCAGCGGAACAGGCGATACGGATCGTTCAAGTTGTCGAGTCGCTCGTTGGTCGCCTCATCGCGCGAGTCGGCAATAAAGCGATACGCCTGCAGCAGGCCGGCGGGCCCAACGAACTTATCCGGATTCCACCAGAACGACGGGCACGCGGTGGAGCAGCACGCGCACAAAATGCACTCGTACAGCCCGTTCAGCTCTTCACGCTGCGCGGGGGACTGCAGGCGCTCCTTCTCGGGCGGCGGCGTGTCGTTGATCACGTACGGCTTGACTGATTCGTACTGCTTGAAAAACTGCGACATGTCGACGATCAGGTCCCGGATCACCGGCAGGCCGGGTATCGGCCGCAAAACGATTGGCTCTTTCAGGTCACGCAGGTTGGTCACGCAGGCAAGCCCATTCTTACCGTTAATGTTCATCGGATCGGAGCCGCATACTCCCTCGCGACAACTGCGCCGAAGCGACAAACTGTCGTCCACCTCGGCCTTGATGCGCAACAGCGCATCGAGCAGCATGCGATCAGTCGGCTGTAACGTCACCTGCAGCTTCTGCATGCGAGGCTGAGTGTCTTTGTCCGGGTCATAGCGATAAATCTCGAACTGCGCGATACGAGTCCCGGTTTCCGCGCCCGCCGTCAACGGTATTTCGACTGTGATGCTGGAGTTCATTGTTAGTAATTCCTAAAACGTTCTGCGCATTGGTTCAAACGTCTCGACGCTCAGCGGCTTCATATTGACTGGTTTGTAGTCAAGCCGGTTGCCACTCGAGTAATACAGCGAATGCTTCATCCAGTGCGCGTCGTCTCGCTCAGGAAAGTCGTCACGCGCGTGTGCGCCTCGACTTTCGGTGCGTGCGGCGGCGGAAACGATCGTTGCCTTCGCCGTTTCCACGAGATTCTCCAGCTCGAGCGCCTCGATGCGCGCGGTGTTAAAAATTTTCGATTTGTCTTCAATCGAAACATGTTTTGCGCGCTCTTCGAGCGCCTCGATCATGCGCACGCCCTCTTGCAGCATGGGACCGGTACGGAACACGCCGCAATGCGACTGCATCGTTTTACGAATGTCGTTCGCAACGGCCGGCACGCGCTCGCCGCCCGTCGAAGCATCGAGCGCAGCCAGACGCGAAACCGTGGCCTGCCCGCCGTCTGCTGGAAAGCTTCTGTGACCCTCTCCGGCCATTTTCTGTTGGACGATGTGATTGCCCGCGGCGCGACCGAATACGAGCAGATCGAGCAACGAATTGGTGCCTAGCCGATTCGCGCCGTGCACGCTGACGCAGCCGCACTCACCGATCGCGTACAAGCCATCGACAACGGCGTTCGGGTTCCCATCCTTGGGTGCAACGACCTGGCCGTGATAGTTGGTGGGGATACCACCCATTTGATAATGAATCGTCGGCACCACCGGAATCGGCTCACGAATCGGGTCGACGTTGGCGAACTTGATGGCTATCTCGCGAATCGAAGGCAGGCGCTTCATGATCGTCTCGGCGCCAAGATGATCGAGCTTCAGCAGAACGTAATCCTTGCCGGGACCGCAGCCGCGGCCTTCCTTTATCTCCTGGTCCATCGAACGCGAAACAAAATCGCGGGGTGCCAGATCCTTCAGCGTCGGCGCATAGCGTTCCATGAATCGCTCGCCGTTGCAGTTGAGCAGAATGCCACCCTCGCCGCGCACGCCCTCGGTAATCAGCACACCGGCGCCGGCCACGCCGGTGGGATGAAATTGCCAGAACTCCATGTCTTCGAGCGGCAGGCCGGCGCGCGTCGTCATTCCCATGCCATCGCCGGTGCAGATATAGGCGTTGGTCGAAGCGTCCCAGATGCGGCCCGCACCGCCGGTCGCGAGCACCGTGACCTTTGATTCGAAAATCATCGGCGCGCCGGTTTCCATTTCAAGTGCGATGACGCCGACCACGTCGCCGTCGGCGTTGCGAATCAGATCGAGTGCCATCCACTCGACGAAAAAGTGCGTGCGCGACGCTAGATTGCGCTGATACAGCGTATGCAGCATCGCGTGCCCGGTGCGGTCGGCAGCGGCGCACGCGCGCGGCACCGGTTTCTCGCCGAAGTGCGCCGAATGCCCGCCAAACGGGCGCTGATAAATAGTGCCGTCGGGATTGCGATCGAACGGCATGCCGAAGTGCTCCAGCTCGTAGACGACGTGCGGAGCTTCGCGGCACATGAACTCGATCGCATCCTGGTCACCGAGATAGTCCGATCCCTTGACGGTATCGAACATGTGCCACAGCCAGTTGTCCTCGGTCATGTTGCCAAGCGAGGCCCCGATACCACCCTGCGCCGCGACCGTGTGCGAGCGCGTTGGAAAAACCTTCGACAGAACTGCGACATTCAACCCAGCATTGGCGAGTTGCAGCGAACACCGCATTCCGGCACCGCCGGCGCCGACAATGACGGCATCAAACCGCCGGCGTGCGATGGCGGACGATGCGGTCATATCCGCCAAAGAATTTGCACGGACCACACTCCGCAGGCGATCAGCCACAGCACCGTGATTGTGTGCAGCGACAGCCGGGCCCACAGCGGCGTGACGTAATCCATCCAGATATTTCGCACGCCGATCCATGCGTGATACAGCAGCGAAACCAGCGCAACGAGTGTGATGACCTTCATCCACAGAGGCGCAAACAGCCCGGCCCATTTTTCGTACGACAGCGGCCCGAAGAGCGCGCTGACGCCCACGAGCAATACCCACAGCGTCAACACCACGGACGTGATGCGTTGGCCGATGAACCCTGCCAGCCCATAGTGAGCCCCGACCACCAGGCGCTTAGGACCGATGCTGAGCGGCGCACGCATCAAAAGACTCCGAACACTTTCAATGCCGCAATGAACGTCAGCGGCAAGCTCAGCGCATACACCACAATCGCACTGCTACGCGCGCTCTTCAGATCGATGCCGATATGAAGGTCCAGCAGCAGATAGCGAACGCCGGCGATCAGATGGTGAAAAAAGCCCCAAAGCAGGAACACAAGCAGCAGCTTGAAGAAAAAATTGGATGCGATTCCGCGCAGTCGCTCGAAGCTCAGCTCGGACGTGAGACTGAGGTCAAAAAGCCACAACAAAAGCGGCAAAGTAAGGAACAACACCGCTCCGCTGATGCGGTGCATGATCGACACCAGCCCGGGCAACGGCAGGCGATAAGTCAGCAGCAGCGGAAAATTGAGATTACGGAATTGCGGCCGTGGCTGTTTTTCTGCGGTAAAGCTGGTCATCAAGGGCCGTAAGGTTCAGAGAACTCGCGACCGGTATTCTGAACGAATTGCTGCACTGAACCAAATCGACTGTGCCGCGTTAACTCAGCGTGTTGCGGTAGTGATACCGCTCCGTGACGGCCAGCCCGCGCCTTACTTCCACGGGCCGCTCGCCATACGTGTACGACACGCGCTCCACCAACAGAAGCGGCGAGCCGGAGCTGACCTTCAAATGTTTCGCGGCGTCCGCTGCCGCCGCTACCGCGCGGATGCGCTCATCGGCGCGAATCATTCGAGTTCCGAATTCGGTTTCGAACAAACCGTACAGTGGGCCCTTGTACTCGGCGAGCCTTTCCGCTGTTAGTTTCTTGAAGACATTGCCCGGCAGCCAGATTTCATCGAGCACCACCGGAGCGCCTTCGAAGCTAAGCAGCCTGCGCAGATACACGACAGGATCGCTCGGCCGTACTTCTAGCTGGCGTGCGATATCGCCCGTCGCGCGCGTGCGTCGGCAGTCAAGGTAGCTGCTGGTAGCGGGTGTCGGCGCACGATCATCGGGCACGAGGCGCAGAAACCTGAATTGCGCAAGCGGCTCGTGATGCGTGGCGACAAATGTGCCCTTTCCCTGCCGGCGCACCAGCAGATTCTCGGTTGACAACTCATCGACCGCCTTGCGCACCGTGCCCTGGCTAACCTGAAATCTGGCGGCGAGGTCGACCTCGCTCGGGATCATGTCGCCGGGTTTCCACTCAGCGCGCTGTAGTCCCTGGACAATGAGATCCTTGATTTGCCGATACAGAGGCGCATACACAGCGGCCTGAGTGGCGGGTCCGGCGTCCTTGGTGACCGACATTTGCTGCATTTCAACACAAAGACGATTACAATACATCATCTGTCTTATATAAGACTCCGTGTACTGATCAAGTCATTTGCAGTAGACTGCCCGCCGTCCCGCGTCGGAGAATTCCATGACTAGAGCTCCCGTTCGCGTCGCCGTCACGGGCGCCGCCGGGCAAATCGGCTACTCGCTGCTGTTTCGCATTGCTTCTGGTGACATGCTCGGTAAGGACCGGCCGGTCGACCTGCAATTGCTCGAGATTCCGGACGAAAAGGCTCAGAAAGCGCTGAAAGGCGTGATGATGGAGCTCGACGATTGCGCGTTTCCGCTGCTGTCGGGCATGCAGTCGCATAGCGATCCCGTGGCGGCCTTCAAAGACATCGATATAGCCCTGCTCGTCGGGGCGCGCCCGCGCGGTCCGGGCATGGAGCGCAAGGATCTGCTGGCGGCCAACGCACAGATCTTCACCGCGCAGGGCAAAGCACTCGATCAGTCGGCCAAGCGCAGCGTAAAAGTGCTGGTCGTTGGTAATCCTGCCAACACGAACGCATACATCGCGATGAAATCCGCGCCGTCGCTGCCCAAGTCGAGTTTCACTGCAATGATGCGGCTCGATCACAATCGCGCGTTGTCGCAACTTGCGACCAAGGCAAGCAAGCCGGTGTCGTCGATTGAAAAACTGATTGTCTGGGGCAATCACTCGCCGACGATGTATCCGGACCTGCGATTCGCAACGATCGAAGGTAAGCCAGCAAAGCTTCTGATCGACGACTCGTGGTACCGCGACACCTACATTCCAACCGTGGGCAAGCGCGGTGCCGCGATCATTGAAGCGCGCGGGCTGTCATCGGCGGCGTCAGCCGCAAACGCCGCAATCGATCACGTACGGGACTGGGTTGCGGGAACCGGCGGACGCTGGGTGACGATGGGCGTGGCTTCGGACGGCAGCTACGGCATCCCGCAAGACGTCGTATACGGCGTGCCGTGCGTGTGTGCCAATGGCGAATATGAAGTCATCAAGGGATTGGAGATCGACGATTTCTCGCGTCAGAGAATGGACGCGACGCTAAAAGAGCTGATGGAAGAGCGCGACGGCGTTGCGCAGTTGCTCGGACAAACCCATTCGCGATGAATGACGCACCCGCCAAGACTGCCCTGAAGCCTAAAAAGTCGGTAGCGCTGTCCGGAGTGGTTGCCGGCAACACGGCGTTGTGCACTGTGGGCCGCACCGGCAACGACCTGCACTACCGCGGCTA
>DATLOA010000215.1:0-3530 GCA_035536515.1 Burkholderiaceae bacterium
TGTACGGACTCGGCCCTGACGCGATGTTCGGCGTGTTCGGTACCACCTGGTACTACAGACTCGACCTGCCAGGCGTCAAGGAGTTCGTCGCGCAGTATCAGAAGACATTTCCCGGGATGGCGATTCGGGTACCGGGCAACGTCTATTACAACGGTTACATGGCGACACGCGAATTACTGCGTGCGTGCGAGCGCGCCGGCAGTACCAACAACATCGCCGTCATCAAGCAGCTCGAGAATCTGAAGGTCAGCGCGCGCGACCGGATGCAGCACTTCGATGCATACATGAACCCGGCCACGCATCAGATGCAGCAGACCATTTACATGGCGAGCTACAACGACACGCCCGCCGAAAAGGACGACATCTTCAAAATCATGTCGTGGGTGCCGCCAGCCGACGTCGAAGACAAAGCCGCGGTGGGCGCGTGCAAGCTGGAAACATACGAAGCAACGCCATCGTACGAGCAATAGACACCGACGCTGTGATGACGTTCAGGGGCGCCGGCCGGGAGGCCGGCGACAGCCGCGGGCCGTTGACATGACGTCACGATGCTGACAACCCTCGCACCGCATCTGGTCAACGGCATCGCGCTCGGGCTGCTGTTCGCGCTGCTTGCACTGGGCTTCATGCTGATCGTCGGGTTGATGGAAACCATCAATCTGGCGCACGGCTCGTTCTTCGCGCTCGGCGCGTATGTGGCGCTGATGATCGTGGCGCCGCCGCTGCCGCCGGAGACCGCCGCGTGGTGGCTTGCGCTTCCGCTGGCCGTGCGCTACGCGATTGCGTTGCTATTGGCGCCGACGGTTGTTGGCGTGCTCGGCATGGTGCTGGAAGTGGCGCTGCGGCGGACGTACGGCAAGGACCCGCTGTACGCGCTGCTGTTGACCTTCGGCGCCGCGATCGTGATCGAGGAAGCGATCCGCGCGATATGGGGCTCGCGTGAGCGCGTGCTGCCGACGCCGGAAGCGCTACAGGGCTCGGTGGTTATCGGCGATCTTTTGTTTGCGCGCTATCGATTTTATGCGGCGGGTGCCGCGGCGCTCGCGATTGGCGCACTGTGGCTTTTTATTGAGCGCACTTCCTATGGTGCAAAGATCAAGGCCGGCTCTTACGACAGCGAGATGATTCGTGCGTTGGGCATCAATCTGACGCAGCTGCGGCTCGGCGTCTTCGCGCTCGGCGTTGCGCTGGCCGCTCTAGCAGGCATCGTGCTCGCGCCGGTATGGGGAATTCGTCCGCAGGTGGGCGTCGACGCTGTCGTGCCTGCTTTCCTGATCATCGTGCTCGGCGGAGTGGGCAGCTTCTGGGGTGCCGTAGCGGCGGGACTGCTGGTCGGCATGGTGGTCGGACTGACGGGCGCATTTGCCGGTGACTGGGCAATTGTTTCGATGTACATCCTTTTCATCGTGGTCGTGACGCTGCGCGCGCGCGGTCTGGCGGGCAAGAAAAGCGTTCTCGATGTCTGAGTTGAAAGGCAAGGTCGCGCTCGTAACCGGCGCGGCGGGACCGATGGGGCTCGCGGCCGCGCACGCGCTTGCAGCTGCGGGGTGCCGTGTTGCGCTGGTCGATCTGGCGAGCGAACGGCTCGACCATGCGGCGAATGAAGTTGCCGACGGCACTGCCTTCGCGGCCGATCTCACTTCAATCGATGCGATGCCTGCGCTGGTCGGGCGCATCGAGTCGCAGTTGGGTGACGTCGGCATTCTGCTCAACAATGCGGGCGTGCTGTCCAACTCAAAGTCGCAGGCAACCAACGAAAGTGAATGGCGCCGCGTGCTCGCGATTAACCTCGATGCTGCGTTCTTTCTTGCGCGTGCGGTGATCCCGGCGATGACACGACAGCGCTGGGGGCGCATCGTCAATACGAGTTCGCTGGCGGCGAAGACCGGCGGTCTGACCGCCGGCACCGCGTACGCCGTTTCGAAAGGCGCTCTGAGCGCAATGACATTTTCTCTCGCGCGCGAACTGGCGGCCGATGGCGTCACGGTCAACGGCATTGCACCAGCGTACGTGCGCACGCCGATGGTGACCGAAGGCTTGAGCGAATCAAAGCGTCAGGCACTGCTGGCGATGATTCCGGTTGGACGATTTTGCGAGCCGGAGGAGTTCGCGCATGTCGTGCGCTTCTTGGCGTCGCCGCTGGCCGGGTTCATCACTGGTGAGATCGTCGACATCAACGGCGGCTTGTTGATGGATTGATTGATGACAGCCTCCATTGACTACACGCAAGAGCTCGCTGCACAGTTCCGACTCGATGGCCTGGTGGCGTTCGTGCCCGGCGGATACGGCGGAATCGGCGAAGCCATTTGTTGGGGACTCGCACTCGCCGGCGCGATTCCGGTCATTGTGGGACGCAGTGCAGAGAAAGCCGACACACTCGCTGCGGCGATTCGCAAAGCGGGGCTGCAGGCTGATGCAGCGGTCGCCGATGCAGAAGACCTCGAGTCAATGCGCTCAGCCGTCGATCGCGCCCACCATCAGCACGGCCGCCTTGATCTGCTGGTCAATTGCATCGGCATCCAGCGCGAGCAGCTATTGGCGGACGTCAGCGAAGAAAAGTTCGACGAGATTTATCGCGTCAATGTAAAAGCCGCGATGTTCGTCGCGCAGGCGTGCGCGCGCCATCAGGTGGCCGGCGGCCGTGGCGGCGCGCAGGTGCACTTGCTGTCGGTGCGCGCGCACCTGGCGATGCGCGGGCGCGGCTATTCGGCGTACTGCGCGACCAAGGGCGCGCTGGTGATGCTGATCAAGCAACACGCATCCGAGCTGGCGCCGCACGGAGTTCGCGTCAACGGCGTTGCGCCGACGGTTGTCGCGACCCCAATGGGCCAACACTGGCTCGACAACGAAATGACGCGCCGCTACCTGCTTGAGCGGATTCCGATGGGGCGCGTCGCCGAGCCGAGAGATGTCGTCGGCCCGGTGCTCTTTTTGTGCGCACCGGCGGCATGCTTCACGACCGGCCAAGTGCTGTACGTCGACGGCGGCATCACCGCCAGTCAGTAGCCGCCCCGTTCTGTCGCGGCCGGCAACCGTTTCGTCCCGCTGGTTGCCGGCTCGTCGCTTACGTCCACCGCGATACACACGGAAAGCTAGAGTCGCCGCGCTCATTCTTGGAGGCGACCATGCGCAAAACCCTGTTGCTGCTGACGCTGTGGACATCGCTGGCGTCGGCCGCAGATTCCGCCACGCTGACGAAGCGCTCGCAAGAGCGAGCACGCAAAGTGATCGACTTAGCGGTAGCGGCGATTGGTGGACGCAATGCGCTGCAGAGCATCGAAACACTGAAGCTGCAGTTGCAAGGCGAAACGTGGCCGCGCTTGCAGATGCCGACACCAAGTCCTCCATTCGAGTCCGGCCAGTTTCACGAGGCGCTCACTTTCGATCTTAAAGGCAATCGACTGCACCTTGAGCAGCGCGTGAGCGGCGCCGGGTTTGACGGCCACAACACAGTCGTCATCAAACCGGGCGAAGGCACCGTCTACGACCATCGCGCGCGCACGGCGACACCTATTCCTGCCGAGCAGATG
>DATLOA010000216.1:0-2146 GCA_035536515.1 Burkholderiaceae bacterium
TGGCGCTTCTCGCCGGGCTCGGAAGTGACGTTCGCCGTCGCGCGCCGCAACGTCGAGAACTATTCGTTCGTCGTCGAAGGCTTCGAGCCGACTAGCATCGACGGCACCGATGTGATGACGCTGAAGATCGATCGCAAGCGCGGACCCAATGCCAACCGCCGAGTTGAGATCTGGATGGCGCCCGAGTTTCAGTGGCTGCCGGTGCGGCTGCGGTTTACCGACAGCAACGACGAAGTGTGGGACAGCGTGTTGGCGCAACTGCCCAACGAGCCGCCCCCGCCGGATCGCATCGTTCAGGAACCGGTGAAGCCGTAACGGCTGCGCTGCTCGTGTACGCGACCGCTGCGCGGTCGCACGTGCACTCGCACCGATAAGTTAGATGCGCGCCGCCGGAGCGAGTCCGTCGTCACGCATAGCGGTGACGTCTGCGCGCGTTGCGCTTCGACATCACAATCAAGCAGCTTTGGGCGAAATCTTAATCACTTGAGCTTTGACCTGACCGCGTAGACGTGCCAGCAGATCGTCCCACTTGATGCGCGCGACTTTCAGGTTGCCTTCCTTGATGTGACCGTAACCGCGAATGTCTTCGGGGACGCTGGCGAGCTGCACGGCGACGTCCTGATTGTCGGCTGACAGACGCGACAGAATCTCTTCGACTGTCGCTTCGTACTCGCCAATTAAAGCGCGCTCGGTGCGGCGCTCCGCCGTGTAGCCGAATACGTCGAGCGCAGAGCCTCGCAAAAACTTCAATCCCGCGAGCACCGAGAACGCGGACATCATCCACGGGCCGAAGCGCTTCTTTGCGACCTTGCCAGTGACCGGATCGGGCTTGCTGATGATCGGAGGCGCCATATAGAAGTTCAGTTTGTAATCGCCGTCGAACTGCGCCGCGATCTTCGCGCGGAACGCGGGGTCGGAATGCAGCCGGCCGACTTCGTACTCGTCCTTGTACGCGAGCAGCTTGAAGTAGTAGCGCGCGACCGCTTCGGTGACGCCCGTAGATTGCAGACGATCGGATTCGACCTTACGCACGCGCTCGACCAGGTTTGCGTAGCGCTTCGCATAGTTCGCATTCTGGTAGCCGGTTAGGAAGTCGACACGCTTGGCAACGATTTCATCGAGCGAGTTTGAAACGCGTCTCAGCTCGACCACGTTGTCGGGGAAGGCGATGCGCTTGACCATCTCGACGTCGTGCGCGGCGGCGCGGCCCCATTCGAATGCCTTCTTGTTGTTGTCGACCGCCACCGCATTGATTTCGATCGCGCGCTGCAGCGTTTGGTAGGCGAGCGGGATCCATCCTCTTTGCCACGCGAAGCCGAGCATCATCGGGTTGGTGTAGATCGCGTCGCCCATTAATGCAGTAGCCAACGCATTGGCATCGACGAACGCGCACTCGCGATCGCCGACCGCCTCGCGAATCTGCGTTGCCAGGTTCGGACTGCCGAACTGCCAGTTTGGATTGCGAACGAAGTCCGCGGTCGGCGACTCGGCGGTGTTGACCACCGCCTTTGTGACGCCGGACTTGATCTTCGACAGCGCTTCGTTGCTCGCAGTGACGATCAAGTCGCCGCCGATCACGACATCGGCTTCGCCCATGGCGATACGCGTGGCGTACAGATCGTCCGGCGTCGGCGTGATCTGCACGTGCGAAAACACAGCGCCGCCCTTTTGCGCAAGTCCCGCCATATCGAGCACTGACAGACCCTTGCCTTCGAGGTGCGCAGCCATGCCGAGCAGCTGACCGATCGTTACGACGCCAGTGCCGCCGACGCCGGTAATCACAATTCCGTAAGCGCCTTGCGAACGCAATGACGGTACCGTGGGCTGCGGCAAAGTCGGGATGCTTCCGCCCGCAGATTTGCCTTTCTTCAACTGCCCGCCTTCAACCGTGACGAAACTCGGGCAGAAACCTTTCAGGCACGAGTAATCCTTGTTGCAGCTCGACTGATTGATCTTGCGCTTGCGGCCAAACTCAGTCTCGAGCGGTTCGACCGACAGGCAATTTGATTGCAAATTGCAGTCGCCGCAGCCTTCGCACACCAGCTCGTTGATGACGACACGGCGTGCGGGATCGGGAAAATGCGTTTTCTCCGCCGTGTTCTTCTTGCGGCGACGGCGCTTCTCGGACGCACACGTCTGGTCGTAG
>DATLOA010000217.1:0-5317 GCA_035536515.1 Burkholderiaceae bacterium
CGACATCCGAAAATACCGACCACTGCGCTGGTATCACCTAGCGCGTATCAACAATCGCACGCACCGCAAGCTGTTGGTGGTGGACGGCCGAATTGGATTTACCGGCGGTGTCGGTATTGCTGACAACTGGACCGGCAATGCGCAGGACCCTGACCACTGGCGCGACAATCATTATCGTCTTGAAGGTCCGGCGGTATCTCAGATGCAGGCCGCATTCACCGATAACTGGACGCAGGTGAGCGGCTGGGTCTTGCACGGCAACCAGTATTTTCCGCCGCAGCCAACGGTGGGGAAGCATTACGCACAGGTGTTTCAAAGCTCGAGCGCGGGCGGCTCAGAGAGCATGCATTTGATGTATCTGCTCTCTATCGCCGCAGCAACCAAGACCATCGATCTCGCTATGGCGTACTTCGTGCCGGACGAAATTACCAGCGAGGCGCTGATCGCTGCAATGAAGCGCGGCGTACGCGTGCGACTGATCTTGCCCGGCAAACATATCGACACCCAGTTCGTGCGCAGTGCGTCGCGCGCGAGTTGGGGGCCATTGTTGCAAGCGGGCGCGCTGATTCACGAGTATCAGCCGACGATGTACCACGTGAAGCTGCTGATCGTCGACGGCTTATGGTCGTCGGTCGGCTCGACCAATTTTGACGCGCGCTCGTTCCGCCTGAACGACGAAGCGAATTTGAACGTCTACGACGCCGATTTCGCGCGCCTGCAGACGGAGACGTTCGATGCGGATTTAAAGCGCTCGAAACGCATCACGTACGAGCAATGGGAGGCGCGGCCGTGGCACGAGAAGCTGAAGGAGCGCGGCGCGGCCCTGTTCTCCTCGCAGCTATGAGCAGCGACCGAAGGAGCTCGTTCACCTTGCGGTGAAGTGGTACACACCGTCGCTAATGTTGCGATCGAGCTTGCCTGCGTACCACAGCGCATGCAGATGCGCCAGCGATTCCCCAAGTGCAAACGTCACCTGATGCAGGTCAAGCGTGCGCTTGAAAAGCACCGGCACAATGCTCGCCGCGGTTTGAGGTGTCGCGCACGCTCCCAGCACTTCACCCAGACGGTCCGCATGATGGCGGTGCTGCTGCGCAATGCGTTGATGCAGCCCGATAAATGGCTTGCCATGCGACGGCAGCACCAGCGTGTCATTCGGCAGCTCCACCAGCCGGTCAAGCGATCGCAGATAGCGCGGCAGCGGATCGGCGTCAGGTTCGAGATCGAACACGCTGACGTTGGTCGAGATGCGCGGTAACACCATGTCACCGGCGATCAGTATTCGCTCTGCCGCCCCGCTGTTTTCACAATAAAGCGACGCATGCTCGGGTGCATGGCCGTAGCCGACGATGATCCGAAAAATACGTTTGGCATTCACCGCGCCGATCGCGATCGCGTCGCCCTCGTAAATGCGATGAAAGCTGGAAGGCACCGCAGGAACGAGTGCAGGGTAGTAGCCGGAACCGCGCTCCCTCACTTGCTGCAACGCCTCCCCGTCGCTTAATCCGTTCCGCGAGAAATGCCGAGCCGCGGATTCGCCGCTGATGTTGTCTCCGCTGCCCGCCGACAGATAGCGCCCGAATGCATACTCGGTCGCCGTCATCCACAGCGGCGTCGTCCACCGATGTCGATCGCCGCCGGCAGTCAACCAGTGCGCCAATCCAAAATGATCGGGATGGAAGTGCGTGCAAATCACACGCAATAGCGGCCGGCCTTCGAATGCTCCGTCAAACAAGTGCTCCCACGCCCGCTTCGTCGCGTCGCTCGTGATGCCGCAATCGATCAGCGTGTAACCGACCTGCCCATCGAGCTCGTCGTCGAGCACCCACAGGTTGATATGGTCGAGCGCGAAGGGCAGCGGCATGCGCACCCAGTGCACGCCAGGCCGAAGCGTCTGCCACGCGCCGAGTGCCGGTGTGTCGGCCCACGGATATTGAAGCTCGTGTTCATTCGGATTCACTGTGTCTCACGCGTCCGCCGAAAGCAGCGTCAATAAATCGTTGCCGTAGCTTGCCAGCTTCTTCTCCCCGACTCCCGAGATCGTCCGCAGTTGATCGAGGGAGTTTGGCCGCACCTGCGCGATCGTGCGCAGCGTGCCGTCGTGAAAGATGACGAACGCCGGTAGTCCGTGCTCCTTTGCCACGCCTGCGCGCCAGACGCGCAGCTTTTCGAACATCGGATTGTGCTTATCCGAGTCGGCAGCCGGAACCCGCTGTTTGCTCTTGCGTCGGTGCGGCTCCCCGCTTTGCTGCCTGAGCTCAATCGTGCGTTCGCCGCGCAAAACCGCGCGGCTCGCTTCGGTCAGTCGCAAGACGTTGAAAGTCGAATGGTCGACCTCCACGACGTGCTGCGCGACGAGATGCCGCAGCAGCAAACGCCACTCGGCTTCCGACATCTCGGTGCCGATGCCGAACGTCGATAGCCGCTCGTGTCCGAACTTTGCGACCTTCTCGGTCTGCTTGCCGCGCAGTACGTCGATGATGTGAGTCGCGGCGAAGCCGAAGCCGCTGCCGCGCTCGCAGCGGTAGATGCAAGACAGCAGCTTGCGCGCCGCTTCAGTCGCGTCGACTCTTTGCGGAGGCGCCAGGCAGTTGTCGCAGTTGCCGCACGGCTTGCTTGCTTCGCCAAAATAGGAAAGCAAGCGCACTCTGCGGCAATCGGCGGCTTCCGCGAGTCCAAGCATTGCGTCAAGCTTGGCGCCGGACAATCGCTTGTATGTCGCTTCGGCTTCCGACATCTCGATCAGTCTGCGCTGCTGCACAACGTCGGCCAGGCCATACGTCATCCACGCGTCAGCCGGTTCGCCGTCGCGGCCGGCGCGTCCCGTTTCCTGAAAGTACCCCTCGATGCTCTTCGGCATGTCGAGGTGCGCCACGAAGCGCACGTCAGGCTTGTCGATGCCCATCCCGAAGGCGATCGTTGCCACCATCACGCGCCGGTCTTCCTGCAAGAATTCACTTTGGTTCGCCGCTCGCGCCGCACTGTCCATTCCGGCGTGGTACGGCAGCGCAAGAATCTCATTCGCGCACAAAAATGCTGCCACTTCATCGACGGTATTGCGCGCCAGGCAATAGACGATGCCGGCGTTGGCCGGATGCTCGTCGCGGATGAAACGCAGCAGCTGCTCGCGTGCATCGCGCTTTTCGATAATTCGATATCTAATGTTGGGCCGGTCGAAGCTGGCGACAAAAACCCGCGGATCGAGCAGCAGCCGCTCGGCAATCTCCTGCCGTGTCGGCACGTCGGCAGTCGCCGTCAACGCGATGCGCGGGACGTTTTCGAAGCGCTCGCGCAGAATGGCAAGCTGACCATACTCGGGCCGAAAGTCGTGGCCCCATTGCGAAACGCAATGCGCCTCGTCGATCGCGAACAGCGCAAGCCCTGCGCTCTGCTGCATGTCGCCCAGCAATCGTTGGCAGCGCTCGCTCATCAACCGCTCGGGGGCGATGTAGACGAGGTCGAGCTGGCCGCCGCGCATGCGTCGCTCGACCGCGGCTGCATCGGCGGACGACAGGCTCGAATTCAGAAACGCTGCGCGCACGCCCGCTTCGTCCAACGCCATCACCTGATCCTGCATCAGAGCTATTAAAGGCGAGACGACGATGCCAACCCCACCCCGCAACATTGCGGGAATCTGATACGTCAACGACTTTCCGCCGCCGGTCGGCATCAGCACCAGCGCGTCACCGCCGCTCTTTACGTGCTCGATCACCTCGGCCTGAAAGCCGCGGAAGCTGTCGTAGCCGAACGTGTCCTTTAGAACCGACTGCGCAGTGCGAGCCACCATCAGGCAAGCGTAGCGCGGGGCGCTAACATTGCCTTTTGATGCTGAGCTGCCCATGAACACAACGAACGCAAGCGAAGCGATTCCGTCATCGTCGGCCTTCACGTTAGTCGGCGTGACGTACGGTTTGTATGGCCTCGGGCTGTTTCTGTTCTGGCCGTCAGTGATCGGTCTGGTGATCGCGTATGTCAAGCGCGATGACGTGCCGGAGTTGCTGTCGTCGCACTACCGCTGGTTGATAAAAACGTTCTGGTGGTCGCTGATGGCAGGAGTCGTGATGATCGGCGTGATGCTGGTGGTGATGGTTCCGAACGCGATCGAAATCGAGAGCGCGGTCCGGTCGGGGCAGTACTTCAATATTCCGTGGGAGCTGATTGGCGCCGGCGTTCTGGGGGGTCTGGGCATTGCGATCGTGTGGCTTTGGACGATTTATCGGTTGATTCGCGGTGCGGTCAGACTCTCCGACGGCCGCGCGGCACCCTGATTTTTCCGCATGCAGCTACCTGGGCTTAACTTTCATCTTGGCGAAGATGTTGACGCTTTGCGCGAAGCGGTGCACGACTTTGCGCAAGTGGAGATTGCGCCGCGCGCTACCGAGATTGACCGGACCGACCAGTTTCCGATGGATCTTTGGCGCAAGTTGGGCAATCTTGGCGTGCTTGGAATTACCGTCGAAGAAGAATACGGCGGCTCGCAGCTGGGGTATCTCGCTCATATCGTTGCGATGGAAGAAATCTCGCGCGCGAGCGCGTCCGTGGGTCTGTCCTACGGCGCGCACTCTAATTTGTGCGTGAACCAGATCCGGCGCAACGGCAACGCGCCGCAGAGAAAGCAATATCTTCCCAGGCTTGTCAGCGGCGAACACGTCGGCGCACTGGCTATGAGCGAGCCGAACGCGGGCTCGGACGTCGTCAGCATGCAGCTGCGCGCTGAAGCCAAGGGCGATCATTTCGTATTGAATGGCACGAAGATGTGGATCACCAACGGCCCCGACTGCGACGTGCTGGTGGTCTACGGCAAGACCGATCCGCAGATGGGCGCGCGCGGCATGACGACCTTCATTGTCGAAAAGGGCATGAAGGGGTTTTCGGTCGCGCAGAAACTCGACAAGCTGGGCATGCGCGGCTCGCACACCGGCGAGCTGGTGTTCGAAAATGTCGAGGTGCCAATTGAAAACGTGCTCGGCGAAGAAGGCGGCGGCGCCAAAGTGCTGATGTCGGGCCTCGACTTCGAGCGTGCCGTGCTCTCCGGTGGACCGCTTGGCATCATGAGCGCCTGCATGGATGTGGTGCTGCCGTACGTGCACGAACGCAAGCAGTTCGGTCAATCGATCGGCGAGTTCCAGTTGATGCAGGGCAAGCTTGCCGACATGTATACAACGATGATGGCGTGCCGCGCGTACGTCTACGAAGTCGGGCGCGCGTGCGATCGCGCAACGGCCGACACGATGCGCGCTTTACGCAAAGATGCTGCCGGCGCGATTCTGTATTCGGCGGAAAAGGCGACGTGGATGGCCGGCGAAGCGATCCAGACGCT
>DATLOA010000218.1:0-2741 GCA_035536515.1 Burkholderiaceae bacterium
ACGCCGGTAATCACAATTCCGTAAGCGCCTTGCGAACGCAATGACGGTACCGTGGGCTGCGGCAAAGTCGGGATGCTTCCGCCCGCGGATTTGCCTTTCTTCAACTGCCCGCCTTCAACCGTGACAAAGCTCGGGCAGAAACCTTTCAGGCACGAGTAATCCTTGTTGCAGCTCGACTGATTGATCTTGCGCTTGCGCCCGAACTCGGTCTCGAGCGGCTCGACCGACAAACAATTTGATTGCAAATTGCAGTCCCCGCAGCCTTCGCACACCAGCTCGTTGATAACGACACGGCGTGCGGGATCGGGAAAATGCGTTTTCTCCGCCGTGTTCTTCTTGCGGCGACGGCGCTTCTCGGACGCACACGTCTGGTCGTAGACCATCACCGACACGCCGACGTGTTCCCGTAGTTCGAGCTGGATGCGATCGAGCTCATCGCGGTGATGCACGGTGACGCCTTTAGCAAAGCCAACGTCGCTTGGATATTTTTCGGGCTCGTCGGTGACGACGACGATTTTCGTGACGCCTTCGGCCGCCATCTGCTGCGTGATCATCGGCACCGTCAGCGGTCCGTCGTGGGGCTGACCGCCGGTCATCGCGACCGCGTCGTTGTACAGAATCTTGTACGTGATCGAGACACCGGCAGCGACCGCGGCGCGCACTGCCATCGAACCCGAGTGGTAGTAGGTGCCGTCGCCAAGGTTCGCGAAGATGTGCTTCTCGTGCGTAAACGGCGCCTGGCCAATCCACGGCACGCCTTCGCCGCCCATCTGTGTGTACGTGCTGGTGTTGCGATCCATCCAGATTGCCATGTAGTGACAGCCGATACCCGCCATCGCACGCGAGCCGTCGGGCACCACGGTCGACGTGTTGTGCGGGCAGCCCGAGCAGTAAAACGGCGTGCGCTCGGTGACAACGCGCGGCTTCGCAAGCGCTTGCTCTTTCGCATCGATCACCGCGAGCCTCATCTGCATCCGCGCGCGAACTTCCGCGGGCAGTTCCAGCTTGCCGATCCGCTGTGCAATCGCCTTCGCGACGATCGCCGGCGAGAATTCATAATGCGCCGGCAAAATCCAGTTGCCTTGCGGTACCGCCCATTCGCCGCCGTCTTTCTCGTCGAACTTGCCGATCACGCGCGGAATGCGCTTGCCGGTGCCGATCCACGAAAACAATTCTTCCTTGACTGCATACTCGAGCAGCTGGCGCTTTTCCTCGACTACGAGAATTTCTTCGAGCCCTTCGGCGAACGAGCGCACCGCGGTCGCTTCGAGCGGCCACACCATTCCGCACTTGAACAAGCGAATGCCGATTTCCTTGCAGGTTTGCTCGTCGAGCCCGAGATCCGCCAACGCCTGCCGGGTATCCAGATAAGCCTTGCCGCTGGCGACAATGCCGAAGCGTGCGTGCGGCGAATCGATCACCGTGTAATTCAATTTGTTCGCTCGGCAGTAGGCGAGGGCGGCGTATAGCTTGTAGTCCAGCAGCCGCGCTTCCATTTCAAGCGGTCCATCGGGCCAGCGGATGTTCAGTCCCTCCGGTGGCATTCTGAAATCGTCGGGCAGGATGATGTCGAGCCGCCCTGGATCTACCACCACCGAGGCCGATGCTTCGACCACTTCGGTCACCGTCTTCATGCCGACCCATACGCCGGCATAGCGGCTCATCGCAAATCCGTGCAGGCCGAGGTCGAGATACTCCTGCACCGATGCCGGGTACAGCACCGGAATCATGCAGGCCTTGAAGATGTGATCCGATTGATGCGGAAGGGTTGACGATTTGGCTCCGTGGTCGTCGCCGGCGAGCGCCAATACGCCCCCGTGCTTGCTGGTGCCTGCGGCGTTCGCATGCTTGAACACGTCGCCGCAGCGATCGACACCAGGGCCCTTGCCGTACCACATCGCAAAGACGCCGTCGTACTTTGCGCCTTCGTACATGTTCACCTGCTGCGTTCCCCACACAGTGGTCGCCGCGAGGTCTTCGTTCAGTCCCGGCTGGAAGCGCACGTTGTGGCGCTCCAGATGTTTTTTCGCACGTACCGCGGTTTGATCAACACCGCCAAGTGGCGAGCCGCGATAACCAGTGATGAAGCCTGCGGTATTCAGCCCCGCCTGCTGATCGCGCTGATGCTGCAGCATCGACAGGCGGATCAAAGCCTGCGTGCCGCTCATGTACGCACGGCCGCGGTCGAGAGTCCACTTGTCGTCGAGGGTGACTTCCGTCAGCGCACGGCGGACGGTTTCGCTAAGGGGGGCGTTCATTCAGTCTCCTGCCAAAAATCGTGTTCTTGGAAGTCGGCCACGTGGTTCGCTCGGCCGGCGGCAGACTCGGCGCCTTGTGGGCGCGGTCTGCGATCGTTCGCTCTTTCGAGCAGGGCGCGAGGGTAGCACCGCAGCGATATGCTCTCAATCATGCGCTGCGGTATGGCACCCGGCGTACCCGAGGTCGACAAAATGAAACGGTGTTTACTTCTTTTAACGATTGCCGGGGCGCTGGGATCGTGCGGGACCCACCGGGTAGCAACCGAACCGCACAGCGTACTCAAGCAAAGGTGCAGTGCGGGCTCCGATTCGGCCTGTCACGACTACGCATTCCTTACTTACGATGCGAATCCGACGGAAGCTGAGCGGGCGTATCGACAGCTGTGCGAAAGAAAGCTGGCGCGCGCCTGCAGCAATCTCGCGCATCGCCTGGCCGAGCGTACTGCGCCGGATTTCGAGCAAGCGCGCGTCTTATATGAACGA
>DATLOA010000219.1:0-5022 GCA_035536515.1 Burkholderiaceae bacterium
AGAAGCAAGCCGACGCCGCCTTACAGGAGCTCGAAGCGGCAGCGAGCCGCGCGCTGGCACCCGATGAGCCGCATTCGGTGCGCGGCGCGATCAAGCAACTGCGCGTCGAAGAGTACAAGGGCCGGGTGTGGGCGACACGGCGGCGCCCTTGGGTCGATCGGCTGGCGTGCGCGTGGTTGATCAAGCGCTACATCGATCGCAAGGCGCGCATTGTGTGGCTCGCTAAACCAAGAGACTGTCCGGCCAAGGCGATCGGATTCGATTTCGACGGCGCAACGTTCAGTCACGTCGGCGCACGCGTGACGTTCGAAGTGATGCTGGCAAGCTTCGGGCTCGAGCAGCCGGCGCTGAGGCGCATTGGTGCCATCGTTCACTTTCTCGATGCCGGCGGCGTGCAGCCCGCAGAGGCAACCGGCGTGGAAAGCGTGCTTGCAGGGCTGCGCGATTCGATCGACGACGATGACCAGCTCGTCAAAGCCGCCGGCGGCATGTTCGACGCGTTGCTGGCCTCGTTTGAAAAAGAACAGCTCAAATGACTGCAACGACGGCGGAATCCGTACCCGCGCCTGTCAGTTTTTGGGAAGCGTTTCGCTTCTGGCTGAAGCTCGGCTTCATCAGCTTCGGCGGACCCGCCGGGCAGATTTCGATCATGCATCAGGAGCTGGTCGAGAACCGCCGGTGGATTTCTGAGCGCCGTTTTCTGCACGCGCTGAACTACTGCATGCTGTTGCCCGGCCCCGAGGCGCAACAGCTTGCGACCTATATCGGTTGGCTGATGCATCGCACCTGGGGCGGTGTTGTAGCGGGTGCGCTGTTCGTGCTGCCTTCGCTGCTGATCCTGATTGCGCTGTCTTGGATCTACGTCGCATTCGGCGATGTGCCGCTGGTGTCCGGGTTGTTCTACGGGATCAAGCCTGCTGTCACTGCAATCGTTTTGCAGGCAGCCTGGCGCATCGGCTCGCGTGCGTTAAGAAATGAAGCTCTCTGGGCGATCGCGGCAGCGTCGTTCGTCGCGCTCTTCGCGATGAACGCGCCTTTCCCAGCGGTGATCGCGGGCGCCGCGCTGATCGGCTACATCGGGGGACGCATCGCTCCAAGTAAATTTGTCGTTGGCGGCGGTCACCGCGCAGCAGACAAATCGTTCGGCCCGGCGATCATCGACGATGACACTCCAACACCTGCGCACGCGACGTTCAACCGGCGTCGCCTCGTCTCGGTCGCGCTGATTGGGCTCGCGCTGTGGCTGGTTCCAATGTTCGTGCTGCTCACCGTTTACGGCTGGAGTCATGTGCTGACGCAGATGAGCTGGTTCTTCACCAAGGCGGCGCTGTTGACGTTCGGCGGCGCTTACGCCGTGCTGCCGTATGTGTATCAGGGAGCAGTCGGCCACTACGGATGGTTAACGCCAGTACAGATGATCGATGGCCTTGCGCTTGGCGAAACAACGCCCGGGCCGCTGATCATGGTGGTCGCTTTCGTTGGCTTCGTTGGTGCATACGTCGCCGCGCCATTCGGCCCCAGCGATCTTTTCCTCGCGGGCGCCGTGGCGGCATCTCTGGTGACATGGTTCACGTTCCTGCCATCGTTTCTTTTCATCCTCGCTGGAGGGCCATTTGTCGAGAGCACGCACAATGACCTCAAGTTCACCGCGCCGCTGACCGCGATTACTGCCGCTGTGGTCGGCGCCATCATCAATCTCGCGCTGTTCTTCGGCTACCACGTGCTGTGGCCATCCGGATTCGCGGGCAACTTCGATTGGATTTCAGCGCTGATCGCTTGCGGCGCAGCGGTCGCGTTGCTTCGATTCAAAGTCCATGTGATCGCGGTGATCGCAGCCTGCGCGATCGTCGGCTTGCTGGTACGTCTCGTTTTTTGAAAGGAGAATCGAAATGGACAGAATCAGCCCGCACGAGTTGGCCGAATGGCAATCGGCGCATCGAACGTTCACCCTGCTCGACGTGCGTCGCAAGGGCGTGCGCACGGCCGATGCGGCAGATCTTCCGAACGCGCAATGGCTGGATCCGGAACAATTGTTCGCCTGGAAGGACAAGATTCCGCGCGACCGCCCCGCTGTCGTCTACTGCGCAAAGGGCCACGAGATCAGCCAGGGTATCGCTGCCACCCTGTGTGCGCTTGGCCTGGATGCGCGCTATCTGGTCGATGGCTACGCAGGCTGGCGGGCCGCGCAAATGCCCGTGCATCAGATAGCAACGAAAGAAGGAGAGCAGACATGAAATGGATCACACGCGAGCGCCCGAAGATCGACCGCATCGCCTGCCCCTGGCTGGTGGCGCGGTTTATCGATCAAGAGCCCGAGTTCCTATACGTCCCAAGCAGCGACGTGCTGAGCGTCGCGGACGAAACGGAAGCGATTCCGTACGATGTGCCCGGTGTTGAGCTGACGCATGAAGGCGAGCTGTGCAGCTTCGACGCGTTTCTGAAAAAGTATCAGCTAGATGAGCCGGCTTTGCAGCAGCTGGCGTTGATCGTGCGCGGTGCCGACACCTCGCGTCTCGAGCTGACGCCGCAGTCGGCCGGCCTCTACGCGCTGTCCCTCGGGTTATCGCACGACTTCGCCGACGATCACGAAATGCTAAAGCACGGCATGGTGATGTACGACGCGCTGTATGCGTGGTGCAAGCACTGTCAAGACGAATCGCACAACTGGCCGCCGAAATAATTAGCCATGGTCGTTCACGTCGTCGACGGAACTTACGAATTGTTCCGGCACTTCTACGGTCTGCGTCGTTTCAACAAAGGAGCGGACCGCCCGTACGGAGCCGTCGTGGGCGTATTGAATACGGTGCTGGAAATGATCGAAGGCGGCGCCTTGCACATCGGCGTTGCAACCGACCATGTGATCGAATCGTTTCGAAACCAGCTTTGGCCGGGTTACAAAACGGGCGCCGGCATTGACCGCGCGCTGTTTGCGCAGTTTCATCCGCTCGAAGAAGCGCTCGCTGCGATGGGCGTCGTGGTATGGCCGATGATCGAGCTCGAAGCCGATGACGCGCTCGCCTCGGCCGCGAGAATTTCGTCCGACGATGATCGCGTCGAAAAGGTTTGCATCTGGACGCCGGATAAAGACCTGGCACAGTGCGTGCGCGGCGACCGTGTCGTCCAGATAGACCGCAAGACAAAAACAATCCGCGACGCAGACGGTGTACGGAAGAAATTTGGCGTCGATCCGATCCTGATCCCGGACTATCTGGCTCTGGTCGGCGATGCAGCCGATGGGTATCCGGGTATCGCGGGAATCGGCGCCGTGTCCGCTGCGAGATTGCTGAACCGCCATGGTGCAATCGAAGACTTTCCGCCGCCCGTACTTGGTGATCAACTGGGTCAAGCGCTGTTGTTCAAGACATTGGCGACGTTGCGGGTGGACGCACCGCTGTTCAGCGACGCGGAAGATCTAACGTGGAAAGGCTCGACCGGCGACTTCCATGCGTGGACCGAGCGTTTGCAGGCCCCTCGCCTGCGTGACCGTTGCCTCAAGGCGGAGAAAGCGTCATAACCTCCGCGCGGCTGACCGTCGAAAGGCAAGAAGCGAGACCACGATTGCAGCTATCGGCAAAATGAAGGCGTCGGCCGCATTCATACTCCATAGAGTCGTCCCGCTGAGCAGACACCAAAGCAGCGGTATTGGCAACGCAATCCAACGAACGCGACTGGCCGCGAGCAATAGCCCGAGGGTGGCGATGACGGTTGCATCGGGTGCGATGCCGAACACTTCAATCTGCCGCCATTCGCGTCCGAACAACAAGCCGATTGACGGCTGAATAATAAGCGCGAAGGCGAACATTGCGGCACCTATGCGCGCCATCGCACTCCCTGTGAAGTCGAACTGCAACCGGTCTCGCACGACTCCGATCCAGATCAATATCAGCGCTTCCATCGCGAAGCCCGCCGCAAAATAATTGGCTGCCCAATTGATCGTTGCGTAACGCTGCCAGTGAAAAGCCCAGGCGACCCACAGCCAGCACACCGCTAGCAACGCCGCAATCATTCGTCCGCCCCAAGCGGGGCGGCTTCTCGCTAGCACGAGGATTGTTACACCGGCCGACAGCGCGATGATTTGCAATGGCCAGATTTCCGCGTTGTAAAGCTCGAACAGTCGATAGTAGGTACGCGGCGCGAACAGCAGAAAGTCGGAGGGTCTGTAGGTCCACCATTCGGACATCGCAGGTTATGAAGTCAGAGTTTTTCTATATGCGCAATCATGCGCCGGCGCGTCGACTCGTCCGGCAGGGGTCCGTAGCCCGCGCCCATGTTCTCACGCACGTGCATAACACTCGACGTCGCTGGGATGACGCAAGTGACGGTCGGATGCGAGACGATGAACTTCAGCAACAGCTGCGCCCAGTTCGAACAGTCGATCTCGGCAGCCCACGCGGGCAGCGGATGGCGCGCCAGCGACCGGATCAGCTCGCCCTCGCGAAATGGTCGATTGACGATGACGCCGATCCGGCGCTCGCGGGCCAGCGGGAAGATGCGCTGTTCGACTTCTCGATCGAGCACGTTGTAGGTAACCTGCACGAAGTCGAGCGGCTGGCTCGCCATGATCTGCTCGAACTCGCGATGGCGGCGCCCTTCTGAAGTTGTGATGCCGACATACCGCAACCCGCCTGCCGCCTTCATCGCGAGCAGCATCGGCAAATGCTCTTGCCACGCGAGCAGGTTGTGAACCTGTAGCAGATCGAAGCGCGGCACATTCCAGCGTTGGCGCGACGTTTCGATCTGCGCGGGTCCGCGCGTGCCAGACGAGATCCACACTTTGTCGGCGGCAAATACCGGCACCGGCGGCTCAGCCGCGTTCGATTTGCCGAGCCCATACCCAATGACGTCTTGTGATGATCCATACATCGGCGACGAGTCGACGACACGACCGCCCGCCGCGAAAAAGTTGCGCATCACTTCCGCGCTGTTGTCGCGCGCAACGCGGTCGTTGCCAACGTTGAAGGTTATCCAGCTTCCGAGCCCAACCACGGGCACCATTTCCCCGCTCGCAGGAATCGGGCGCGT
>DATLOA010000220.1:0-3443 GCA_035536515.1 Burkholderiaceae bacterium
GAAGAGATTCGATTCATAAATTTGATTTTCCATCAATAGGAGATTCACAAACGAGCTTTTGGTTATTGCGTTGCAATATGCAATGATTTGAAGGCGTGGCTCAGCGGGCATATAGTGCGCGCGGCACTATAGGTTTTATGGCGCACGTTGTGCGCTTGCGTTAAAGGTTATCTAAGTTTCTGGCGCAAGCGGCCAAATAATTAAAGTGCGACTGCATCAACATCACCGGGAGATTCAATGAATGCACCACTGAGTCGACGCCAGTTCTTCCGAATTTGCGCGACGGGACTCGGCACGTCTTCGGCCGTCGGGCTCGGCTTTTCGCCGCAGCTTGCATTGGCAGAAGTGCGGGCTTTCAAGCTTGCGCAAACAACGGAGACACGCGGCACGTGTCCGTATTGCTCGGTCAGCTGCGGGGTGATCATGTACACCCGCGGCAACAAAGAGAAGAACACCAAGACCAGCATCATTCACATAGAGGGCGATCCCGATCATCCGGTGAATCGCGGCACGCTGTGCCCGAAGGGCGCTGCGCTGCTCGACCTGGTGCATTCGCCGCATCGCCTTCAGTATCCGCAAGTGCGCGAGCCAGGCGCCAACGAGTGGAAGCGTATTTCGTGGGACGACGCGCTGACTCGCGTGGCCAAGCATATGAAGGCCGACCGAGATGCCAACTTTGTCGAGAAGAACGACAAGGGCGTCACGGTCAACCGCTGGAACACGACCGGCATCTTGATTTCGAGCGCGATCTCGAACGAGCCTAGTTACCTTGCAGTGAAAATGGCACGCGCGCTCGGGATGGTCGCGCTCGATACCCAAGCGAGGGTTTGACACGCGCCAACGGTGTCCAGTCTGGGCCCGACATTTGGCAGAGGTGCGATGACCAACCACTGGGTGGACATCAAGAACACTGACCTCGCAATCATTATGGGCGGCAACGCCGCCGAAGCACACCCCTGCGGCTTCAAGTGGGTTACGGAAGCGCTCGAGCATCGCAAGGCGAAGCTGATCGTTGTCGATCCGCGCTTTACTCGCTCCGCCGCCATTGCCGACGTCTACGCGCCGATTCGCGTCGGCACCGATATCGCGTTCCTCGGCGGTGTCATCAATTACTTGCTGTCGAACAACAAGATTCACCAGGAGTACGTCAAGGCGTACACCAACGCGTCGTTCCTGATCAAGGATGAGTTCGCGTTTGAGGACGGCTACTTCACCGGTTACGCGCCCGACAAGCGCACGTACGACAAGACGAGCTGGGGCTATCAGATCGGTGCCGACGGCTTCGCGATGGTCGACGAGACGCTCGAAAATCCGCGCTGTGTCTATCAGCTGATGAAGGCGCATTTTTCGCGCTACACGCCGGACATGGTCAATCAGATCTGCGGCACGCCGAAGGAAAAATTTCAACAAGTGTGCGACTTGATCGGCTCAACCGCGACGCCCGCGCGCGTAATGACGATTCTGTATGCGCTCGGCTGGACCCAGCACTCAGTCGGTTCGCAGAACATTCGCACGATGGCCATGATCCAGCTCTTGCTGGGGAACATGGGGCGCGCCGGCGGCGGTGTTAACGCTTTGCGCGGGCATGCGAACGTCCAGGGCATTACCGACATGTGCGCGTATTCCGAAGTGCTGCCGGGCTACCTGTCAGCGCCGACCGATGCCGACCTCACGCGTGAAATGTACAACGCCGCGCGTACGCCGAAGCCTCTGCGACCGAACCAGATGAATTTCCCGCAGAACTTTGCAAAATGGCACGTCAGCCTGCAAAAGGCATGGTTCGGCGACCACGCAACTGCGGAAAACAATTACGCGTACGACCTGACCCCGAAGCGGGATGGTGCGTACGATGTGCTCGCGATTTTCGAGCGCATGTATCAGGGTCGTGTGAACGGATTCATCACGCAAGGCATGAATCCGTTGGCAGCTTTGCCAAACAAGAAGAAGCTCACTGCGGCGTTGTCGAAGCTGAAGTATCTGGTCATCATCGACCCGCTGCGCACCGAGACTGGAGAGTTCTGGAAAAACTACGGCGAGTCGAACAACGTGACTGCGGCCGATATCAAGACCGAAGTAATCATGCTGCCGGCAAACTGCATTGCGGAAGAAGCCGGCTCGTTCACCAGCTCGGGCCGAGTGGCGCAGTGGCATTGGGCCGCGGCGGAACCGCCGGGTGAAGCCAAGATCGATCGGGAAATTATCGGCAGCCTGTTCATGAAGCTGCGCGAGATGTACGCGAAGGACGGCGGCAAGATGCCGGATCCGATCATGAAGATCACGTGGAACTATGCGAACCCGAATGTTCCGAGCGCGGAAGAATTGCTGCGTGAGATCAGCGGGCGTGCCATAACCGATGTGGTCGATCCCAAGGACAAGACCAAGTTCCTGGCCCGAGCCGGCGAGCAGCTTCCTGGGTTTGGCATGTTGCAGGACGACGGCTCGACGGCATGTGGCAACTGGCTGTACTGCGGGTCGTGGTCGCAGGCCGGCAATCTGACCGCGCGGCGCGATGCGAACGATCCGGGCAATCTCGGCAACAACCTGACGTGGGGTTATTCATGGCCAGCCAACCGGCGCATTTTGTACAACCGCGCCGGCGCCGATCCAAGCGGCAAGCCGTGGGATGCAAAACGCGGCGGTATTCGCTGGGACGGATCGCGCTGGGTTGGGATCGACGTGCCGGATATAGCGCCGACGCTCGGGCCCGATAGCGGGGCTGGGCCGTTCATCATGACCAACGAGGGTGTCGCGCGCCTGTTCGCGCCCGCATTGAATGAGGGGCCGTTCCCGGAGCATTACGAGCCGTTTGAAACACCGATCGGCACCAACCCGCTGCACCCGAAGGTCGTCAGCAATCCGGTGGCGCGCGTATTCAAGGGCGACATGGAGTCGTTCGGCAAGGCGGATCAATTCCCGTACGCGGCGACGACTTACCGCCTAACCGAGCACATGCACTTCTGGACAAAGAATGTCGAATCCAATGCGATCGTTCAGCCTGCGCAGTTCGTCGAAATCGGCGAGAAGTTGGCAAAAGCCAAAGGCATAGGCAACGGCGACTCAGTCAAGGTGACAAGTAACCGTGGCGAGATCAGGGCCAAGGCGGTCGTCACCCGGCGCGTTGCGGATCTCAATTGCAACGGCAGGGAGGTGATGACGGTGGGGATCCCGATTCACTGGGGCTTCATCGGGGTTGCGAAGAGCGGCTTCCTGGCGAACACCTTGACGCCCTATGTGGCGGACGCCAATTCGCAGACGCCGGAGTACAAGGCGTTTTTGGTCAACATCGAGAAAGCGTAGGGGGAAAGCATGCCATCTATGCAATCACTCGATATTCAAAAGCGCTCGGCTACTACAACGGCGACGCCGCAGGTTCGCATCGCGAACCAGGAAGTCGCCAAGCTGATTGACATTTCCAAGTGCATCGGCTGCAAGGCGTGCCAGGT
>DATLOA010000221.1:0-7224 GCA_035536515.1 Burkholderiaceae bacterium
AGGAACGAGGGGTACTACGTCGGCAGCCTCGGCAATTTGGTGCGATGGCTCGGCCAGCAGGCCGAATCACTTGGGATAGAAATTTTTCCCGGCTTTGCGGCGGCGGAAGTGCTGTACGACGACGCCGGCGCCGTAAAAGGCGTAGCGACCGGCAACATGGGCGTCGGCCGCGACGGCAGGCCCACCGAAAATTTTCAGCCGGGTGTCGAGCTGCACGGCAAGTACACGTTGTTCGCAGAAGGCGCGCGCGGCAATCTGGCGCGTCAGTTAACACCACGCTTCAAGTTGAGCGAAGGACGCGATCCGCAGACGTGGGGCATCGGCATCAAGGAAATTTGGGAAGTCGAGGCCTCGACGTTCAAGCCCGGGCTGGTGCTGCACAGCGCCGGCTGGCCGCTGGACCACAACACGTACGGCGGCGGCTGGATGTATCACTTTGGCGAGAATTTGGTGTCTGTCGGACTCGTCGTCGGGCTCGGGTACACGAATCCGTATCTGTCGCCATTCGATGAGTTTCAACGCTACAAGCTGCATCCTGCGATTCGCAGCTATCTCGAAGGTGGGAAGCGGCTCGAATACGGTTCGCGCGCGATTAACGCCAGCGGATTGCAGTCGCTACCGAAGCTCGTTTTTCCCGGCGGCGCGCTGATCGGCTGCGATGCCGGTTTCCTGAATGCGCCGCGCATCAAGGGCAGTCATGCTGCTATCAAGAGTGGAATGCTGGTGGCAGTCGCAGCATTCGAAGCACTTGCGGCCGATCGACAGCGCGATGAGCTCGCGTCATATCCGCAGGCGTTCGAAAGAAGCTGGCTGCACGACGAGCTATTTCGCGCGCGTAACTTCAAGCCGTGGCTTGACAAGGGATTGCTGCTCGGCTCGGTGATGTTCGGTATCGATCAGATTGTCTTTCGAGGTCACGCGCCATGGACATTGCATCGGAAGTTTGCCGACTACCAGAAACTGAGACCATCCTCAGAGTGCGAGCGAATCGAATACCCGAAGCCCGACGGCAGGCTAACGTTCGATCGGCTGTCGTCGGTCTACTTGTCAAATACAAATCATCAAGAGAATCAGCCCGCGCATCTGACGCTAAAAGACCCGTCGGTTCCAACCGTGATCAATCTTCAGAAGTACGCCGGACCCGAGCAGCGCTACTGCCCGGCTGCGGTGTATGAGTTCGTAAAGGGCGCTGACGGCAATGAGCGGTTGCAGATCAACTTTCAGAATTGCGTTCATTGCAAGACGTGCGATATCAAGGACCCGACGCAGAACATCGTTTGGGTCACGCCGGAAGGCGGTGGCGGACCCAATTACGTAAACATGTGAAATGCGCTCAGCAATTCGCAACGTACTGATCTACGGCGCGATAGCTGCGCTGGCGCTGTCATGCCTGAAGCTGCTTGCGCTTTCTCCGCTGTTGGTCGATTGGGGGCGGGAGCTCGTAGCCGCGGTCATCGCGCTGGTGGGTGTGGTGGTCGGCATCGTCCTGCGCGAGCGAGGGGATTCGCGGCGCCGAAGCGTCAACATTGCCGGTCATGGCTTAGACGACGCTTCACCCATCGGGGAAGTGGCCGCCGCTTTGTTGAGCCCGCGCGAGCGCGAAGTTTTGCACCTGCTCGCGGAAGGCCTCAGTAATAAACAGATGGCTCGACGGCTCAATGTCTCGGAGAACACGGTCAAGACGCATCTGGCCAATGTGTACGGGAAACTCGGCGTTAACAAGCGTATCGAGGCGGTCATGGCCGCCCAGCGCCTTCATCGGGCGGGTGATCACCCGAAAATCA
Organism: Burkholderiaceae bacterium; assembly: GCA_035536515.1. GTDB lineage: Bacteria > Pseudomonadota > Gammaproteobacteria > Burkholderiales > Burkholderiaceae_F > JACCZX01. Next base: position 1,785 of record DATLOA010000221.1, read on the forward strand.
CCCGCCCGGGCGATGGCTCCGACATGCCTTCTTCGGCGATTGTGTCGGCATCGACAACGCTTCCACGGAGCTGATGTGCCCAATTCGATTCGGCTTGGCCTGCTGGCCGGCGCAGTGATAAGCGTCCTAATGTTCGCACCCTTCCTGCTGGTCGGACCCGATCCGGCGTGGATGGAAGTCGGCGAGATCTTCGGCTACACGTCGATGGTGCTGGCGATGAGTGTGACGTATTTCGCGATGCGTGCCGAGCGGCGCAAGCGCGGCACACTGGGCTTCGGCCCTGCCTTTCGCACCGGCATTGCCGTTTCGCTTGTCGCGTCGGTCGTTTTCGGCCTCACCACGTGGGGCTTTTTGGCGATGATGGGCGATACGCTGCCGCAGGCGATGGTCGAGTTCTATCGAGTGAAGGCGGGCGACGATCCCGCCAAGCTGGCCGAGCTCGAATCCATGAAACCGCTTCTGTTCAATCCGCCTCTGCAGGCAGCTCTGATGTTCGCGACCGTCTTCTTGATCGGCCTAGTCGAGAGTCTGGTCGGTGCATGGATCGTTTCACGATCGAGCTCACCGCTGACCGCTGGCCGGCACGCGTCGTAGTCAATGCACCGAAGGGAAGCAACCGGTCATGAAGGCTCTCAGTATTCGTTTTTGCACGGTCAACACGCAAGCGGGGCCGATGGCGAAGTTTTTTCGACGCCTTGGGTGTGCCAAGCATGGACCTCAGCAAATTCGGCATCGACCCCAGCATGGGGTCGATCTTTACGGCCGGCGACAGTTGGATCGAAGTCTGGCATCAAGTCCACGCCGTCCGGACTACCAGGTCGTTTCAGTCGAAGCTTACTTAGCGCTGCCAAGGCGGCACGTCAAAGAAAGTCGTTAACCTCTTTTCGCGACCACTCGCCGCTCAGTATCTTTTCGAGCCACATGGCGCCCACCATCGTCTTCACATCGGTCACTTCGCCATCGCGCACCCATTGCAATAACTGCTGCCATGGCGCGGTGAACACTTCGAGCGTCTCGCCGGCGTCGAGAGTGGCCCCTTCATGCGTGAGATCTTCCGCGAAAAACATTTCGATCTTTTCATCGGAATAAGAGATTGCGTTATGCAGGCCGCCCAAATAACTCCAGCGCGCCGCTTGGTAGCCGGTCTCTTCCAACAGTTCGCGCTGCGCGCACTTGAACGGCGGCTCGCCCGCGTCGATCTTGCCGGCGGGGAATTCGATCACAGTGCGCTTCAGCGGATACCGAAACTGGCGCTCGAGCACGACGTGGCCGTCGGGCAGCAATGGAACGATCATGACGGCGCCCGGATGACGTAGGTATTCGCGAGTACCGACGTGACCATCCGCAGATCGAACTTCATCAATGTAGAGACGTAGAAAGCTGCCTTCGTATACGAGACCGCTGTTGAGTGTCTGCTCCGCCAGCGGATCGTCACCCTTTGAGATTGTCATCAACTATCCGCCGAGTGTGCGCGTCATCGCGTTCGCGCACAGTTGCAGCAGATACTGCGGGAGAATGCCAAGGACCAGCACCAAGAGGCCGTTGAACGAGAGCGCCACGCGCATGTCGGTCGGTGCGACGAGCGGAGTCCCCGTAGCTTCGGGAGTAGGCTCGTCGAAGTACATCGTCTTGACAATCCGCAGGTAGTAAAACGCCGCGACCAATGAAGTCAGCACGGCTATGACCGCCAACGAAACGGCTGCGATCGTTGCGCCTTCGCTCAGCAGCGACTGCAGCACAACAAGCTTGGCGTAGAAGCCGACGGTCGGCGGTACGCCCGCCAGCGAAAACATCAGCAGCAGCATCACAAAGGCGTACCACGGGCTTCGTTTTGCCAAACCACGGAAGTCGACGATGTCTTCTGCTTCGAATCCCTGCCTTGACAGCAACAACATCACGCCGAACGTGCCCAGCGAGGTTAGCGCATAGGTAATCAGATAGAACATCGCTGCGCTATAAGAATTAGCGATCGACACGGGATCACCCGCCGCAACCCCGGAAAGCATCGCAAGCAGCACGAAGCCCATCTGCGCGATCGTCGAATACGCGAGCATCCGCTTCAGGTTGGTCTGCGCGATCGCGGTCAGGTTGCCAAGCACCAGCGAGGCGACTGCGAGCAGCGCGAGGATCTTCTGCCAGTCGATCGCCAGCGGCAGCAGCCCTTCGACCAGAATCCGGAAGGCAATCGCAAAGATCGCAAGCTCGGGCGCCGAGCTGATCAGCAACGTGATCGGTGTCGGTGCGCCCTGGTAAACATCGGGCGCCCACATATGAAACGGAACCACGCCGAACTTGAACGCCAAGCCGGCGATGACAAAGACGATGCCGAGCAGCAGCGATGCGCGGCTCACCAGCTGCCCACCTGCCACCCGGCGCGCCAGCTCGTCGATCTCCAGCGTGCCAGTCGCGCCGTACAGCATCGACATTCCATACAGCAGAAATCCAGACGCAAGCGATCCGAGCACAAAGTACTTCATCGCCGCCTCGCTCGCACGCGGATCGTCGCGCCGCAGTGCGACCAGTGCATACATCGAAAGTGATTGCAGCTCGAGACCTAAGTAGATCACCAGCAAATTGTTCGCCGAGATCATCAGCATGATCCCGAGCAGCGTGAACAGCGTCAGGCTGAACAGCTCGCCCTTCCATATTCCCCGCGCGCGCGCATACGATTGCGCGCATATCAGCATGAAGCCGGAGCAGAAGATCGCAAACAGCTTCAAGACGTGGCCCATCGGGTCGGCGATGTACATGCCGCCGAAGCCGACGACGACGTCGTTTCGCGCGAGCGCAAAGCAGACGGCAACCGCAGCTGCGAGCAGTGCCAGTATCGTCAGTCCATACGTAATGTTGCGTCGCTCGTCCGAAACGAACAGATCGACCACCAGCACGATGCTGGCCGCCGCCAGCAGCACCATCTCCGGCAGCGCAACGCCAAGATTGAGCGGGTTCATTTACTGCAACGCTCCGGTGGCGACTGGCAGTTTGGAGACTGCGACATGCTTGAGCAGCTGCGTAACCGACGCATCCATCAGATCCGTGACCGGCTTCGGATAGAGCCCCATCCACAACACCGCGGCCGCGAGCAGCGTCAGGATCGCGAATTCACGCCCATTGACGTCCGTCAGCTCGGCAACATGTTTATTGGCAACCTCGCCGAAAATCACCCTCTTGTACATCCACAGCGAATACGCCGCGCCGAGCACCAGGGTGGTACCCGCGATCAGAGCGATCCAGAAGTTGTACTGCACGGCGCCGAGGATCACCATGAACTCGCCGACGAAGCCGCTGGTTGCGGGCAATCCCGCGTTCGCCATTACGAAGAGCATGAAGAACGCCGCAAACTTCGGCATCGTGTTGACGACGCCGCCATAGTCGGCGATGTTGCGCGAGTGCATGCGGTCGTACATCACGCCGATGCAGAAGAACATCGCGCCCGAGACGAAACCGTGCGAGATCATCTGCACGATTCCGCCCGTCATGCCCATCGGGTTGAAAATAAAGAAGCCGAGCGTGACGAAGCCCATATGCGCGATCGACGAATACGCGACGAGCTTCTTCATATCCGATTGCACCAGCGCAACGAAGCCGATATAGACGACGGCGATCAGCGACAACGCGATCACATAGACCGCCAACTCGTGCGACGCATCCGGGGCAATCGGGAGCGAAAAACGGAGGAAGCCGTACGCGCCCAGCTTCAACATGATCGCCGCCAGAATGATTGATCCTCCCGTCGGCGCCTCGACGTGCGCATCGGGCAGCCACGTGTGGACAGGCCACATCGGCACCTTGACCGCGAACGCGGCGAAGAAGGCAAGAAAGAGGAGCGTTTGCGCGGTCATGTCGAGCGGCACTTGGTGCCAATCGAAGATTCCGAAGCGGCCGTCTGACGCGTAGTACAAATAGACCAGCGCAACGAGCATCAACAGCGAGCCCGCGAACGTGTACAGAAAAAACTTGATCGCGGCATATAGACGATTGGCTCCGCCCCAGACGCCGATGATGATGTACATCGGGACCAGCGTGGCCTCGAAGAAAACGAAGAACAACAAACCGTCCGCCGCCGCGAAGACGCCGACCATTAATCCCGACAAAATCAGAAACGCCGCGTAGTACTGCGACACGCGCGTTTCGATGACCTGCCACCCCGCCAACACGGTGATCACCGTCATGAAAGCGGTCAGCAGCACGAACCAGATCGAAATGCCGTCGACGCCGAGGTGATAGTTTGCATTCAGCCGCTCGATCCACGCGATGTTCTCGACGAACTGCAATTGCGCGACCGATGGATCGAAGCCGATGTACAGCGGAAACGTCACGAGCAGCCCGAGCAGGCTGCCGACTAACGCTAGCGCTCGAGTGGCATCGGGGTTTTGTTCCCGGCCCCCGGCCAGGATCCCGACGCCGAAGGCGATTGGAATCCAGATGGCGAGGCTGAGCCAGGCAGTCGTCTGCACCACTAGCGAACCACGTTCAGCGTGACGAACAAAGTCACGAGAATGAGAATGCCGATGATCATTCCGAAGGCGTAGTGATAGATGTATCCAGATTGCAGCAGACGCGATGCGGCGGCGACCCATCCGACAACATTCGCGCTGCCATTGATAGCAATGCCGTCAATCAACCCGACATCGCCGCCACGCCACAAACCGAAACCCAGTTTGCGCGCCCCGGCGGCAAACACGACCTCGTTGATACGGTCAAGGTAGTACTTGTTGTCGAGAAGTCGATGCAACCCGGCAAAGCGCCGCTTCAACGCAGATGTGAGGTCCGGTCGCTTTAGATATAAAAACGCGGCGAGTGCCACTCCAGCCAGCGCAAGATAAGTCGGCGCCGACACGAATCCGTGCAAACCCATGCCGAACGCGCTGCGCGCTTCCTCGGCCACGTGCGCCATCGCAGGATGGCGAGCCGCATCCACGACGATCGAGCTACCAAAGAAATCGCCGCCAAGCATCCACTCGAGGGTGACGAAACCGATCACCAGCGACGGTATCGCGAGCATTACCAGCGGCACCGTTACAACATTTGCGGATTCGTGCGGCTCGCCATGATGCTCGTCGGCGTGACTATCGTGGTCGGCATCAAGCGACTTCTGGTGCCAGCGCGGCTTGCCATGAAACACCAGAAAAAACATCCGGAACGAATAGAACGCGGTGATGAACACGCCGATCGTCAGTGCCCAATACGCCACCGTTGCACCCCACTGTCCTGCGTTCGCCGCGGCGTGCGTTGCGATGATGATCGAGTCTTTGGAGTAAAAGCCGGAAAAAAACGGAGTACCGATCAGAGCCAGCGAGCCGATCAGTGCGGTCACCCAAGTGACCGGCATCTTCTTCCACAGGCCGCCCATATTGCGAATGTCCTGGTCATGATGCATGCCGATGATGACCGAGCCGGCCGCCAGGAACAGCAGCGCCTTGAAAAAGGCGTGCGTCAT
>DATLOA010000222.1:0-3258 GCA_035536515.1 Burkholderiaceae bacterium
GCTGCGCTGGTCAATTGCGATCCGCGGGAATTAATTTGGACGTCTGGGGCAACTGAGTCGATCAATCTGGCGCTCAAGGGAGTCGCCCGCTTTCACAAGGACAAGGGCAAGCATCTGATCACGGTGAAGACCGAGCACAAGGCTACCTTGGACACGATGCGGGAGCTGGAGCGCGACGGCTTCGAGGTGACTTACCTGGACGTCAACGAAGACGGCCTGATCGACTTTACAAAGCTCGAAGCTGCAGTGCGGCCGGACACGATTCTTGTTTCGGTCATGTACGTCAACAACGAGATCGGTGTGATTCAGGATGTTGCGGCGATGGGCGAGATGTGCCGCGCGCGTGGCATCGTGTTCCACGTCGACGCGGCGCAAGCGACCGGCAAGATTGTTGTTGACCTGGCGCAGCTGAAAGTGGATCTGATGTCATTCTCGGCGCACAAGACGTACGGGCCGAAAGGTGTTGGCGCGCTGTTTGTGCGGCGCAAGCCGCGCGTGCGGCTCGAGGCGCAGATGCACGGCGGCGGTCACGAGCGCGGGCTGCGCTCAGGCACGCTGCCGACGCACCAGATCGCCGGCATGGGCGAAGCGTTTAGGCTGGCACGCGAAGAGATGGCGACCGACAACGAGCGCATTCGCATGTTGCGCGACCGCTTGTGGGCGGGCATATCGCGCACCGAGCAGGTGTTCCTGAACGGCGACTGGGAGCGGCGCGTTCCGCACAATTTGAACGCGAGCTTCAATTTCGTCGAAGGCGAAAGCATGATCATGGCGATGAAGGACGTCGCCGTGTCGTCGGGCTCGGCTTGTACTTCGGCCAGTCTGGAACCATCTTATGTACTGCGCGCGCTGGGCCGCAGCGACGAGCTGGCGCACAGCTCGATCCGATTTACCGTCGGCCGCTTTACAACGCCGGAAGAGATTGATTTCACAGTCGATCTGGTGACGCGGCAGGTGGCGCGGCTGCGCGAGATGTCTCCGCTATGGGAAATGTATAAGGATGGAATCGATTTGAGTACAGTCCAATGGGCTGCACATTGAGGTAGGCAAATGGCATATAGCACGAAAGTCATCGATCACTACGAGAATCCACGCAACGTCGGATCATTCGACAAGGGCGACGATCATGTTGGCACCGGAATGGTCGGGGCACCGGCGTGCGGGGACGTGATGAAGCTGCAAATTCGCGTCAACGAGCAGGGCGTCATCGAAGACGCGCGCTTCAAGACGTATGGATGCGGTTCGGCAATCGCCTCTTCATCGCTGGTAACCGAATGGGTCAAGGGCAAGACACTCGACCAGGCCGGCACAATTCGAAATACGCAGATCGCCGAAGAGCTAGCGCTGCCGCCGGTCAAGATTCACTGTTCGATCTTGGCGGAGGATGCAATCAAGGCAGCAATCGACGATTACCGTGCCAAACACCCTCGAGCGATGGAGAAGCAGGCGGCATGAGCGAGGTGGCACCACTGGGCGTAACGATGACTGAACGCGCGGCGCGGCACGTCGCCGGCTATCTCGCAAAGCGCGGGCGCGGCATTGGGCTGCGTTTGGGTGTTCGAACGACCGGCTGCTCGGGCATGGCGTACAAGCTCGAATACGCTGACGTTGCGCAGCCAGAAGATCGATTGTTCGAAAGCCACGGTGTAAAGATCCTCGTCGACCCGAAGAGCCTGGCGTATATCGACGGAACCGAGCTCGATTTCGCGCGCGAAGGGCTAAACGAAGGTTTCAAGTTCAATAACCCGAGGGAAAAGAACCGCTGCGGTTGCGGTGAATCCTTCAATATTTGATCAAGGGCGCGTTCCGGCGCGCTGGCATGTTCCTTCCTCCGGATCACTTCCAGCTTTTTGACCTACCGCCGCGGTTCGCGGTCGACATGGCCGCGCTTGATGCCGCATACCGACGCGTGCAAGGGCAGGTCCACCCCGACCGATTTGCCGCAGGCACTGCAACCGAGAGTCGCGTCGCCATGCAGTGGGCAACGCAGGCCAACGAGGCGTATCGGACATTGAAATCGCCGCTGAAGCGCGCAGCCTATTTATGCGAGCGCGCCGGCATGGCGATCGACGCCGAATCTAATACATCGATGCCCAATGAATTTCTGATGCAGCAGTTGCAATGGCGCGAAGCCTTGGACGATGCTCGTTCAAAGAGTGTGCCGCTTCAAGCGCTCGACAATGACATGAATGCCGAGCGCGACCGGGTGCTGGCGGAGATCGGTCGCGCGCTCGACATCGATTTCGATCACGCCCGCGCCGCCTCGCTCGTGCGCCAGCTGATGTTCATCGAGAAGTTCGGAAGAGAGATCGCATCGGCGGTTGACGCATTGCGCGACAGCCGCGCGTCGGCCTGATGGCACTGCTGCAGATCGCGGAACCGGGGCAATCGACCGATCCGCATCGGCATCGGCTCGCGGTCGGAATCGATCTCGGCACGACCAACTCGCTGGTCGCGACGGTCCGTCACAGCATCCCCGTCGTACTCGATGACGCTGAGGGCCGCTCGCTCTTGCCGTCGATCGTTCAGTTCCACGCGAATGGAGCGACCGATGTCGGCCATGCGGCACAGAAGCAGCAGACAGTCGATGCGCGCAACACCGTCGTCTCCGTCAAACGCCTTATGGGGCGCGGCATGCCCGACGTCGCGCACATCGAGAACATGCCGTATGACTTCGTCGATGCGCCCGGCATGGTGCAGCTGCGAACCGTTGCCGGCGTGCGCAGCCCGGTCGAAGTGTCGGCCGAGATTCTGAAGAAATTACGCAAGCGTGCCGAGCAGGCGCTGGGCGGAGATCTTGTGGGTGCAGTGGTAACCGTGCCCGCTTATTTCGACGACGCGCAGCGGCAGGCGACGAAGGATGCTGCGCGCCTTGCAGGACTTAACGTATTGCGTTTGTTGAGTGAGCCGACGGCCGCTGCGGTGGCGTATGGCCTCGATCACGGCGCGCAGGGCGTGTACGCGGTCTACGACCTTGGCGGCGGTACGTTCGACATTTCGATTCTGCGGTTGACCAAGGGCGTGTTCGAAGTGCTGGCGACCGGAGGCGATTCCGCTCTGGGCGGCGACGACTTCGATCAGCGCGTCTTTTGCTGGATCGTCGAGCATTCGAGGCTGCTGCCGCTGTCCGCCCAGGACACGCGGCTCCTGATGGTCAAGGCGCGCGAGGCCAAGGAGCGGATGTCGGCTGAGCCCGAAGTGCGCGTCAACGCCGTGCTGTCGACCGGTGAAGTGATCGATCAGACTTTGACGAGCCGC
>DATLOA010000223.1:0-4554 GCA_035536515.1 Burkholderiaceae bacterium
GCTAGATTGGTTCGATTTGCCACCCGAAACACGTGCGTATCTACGGCGATCGTCGGCTCGCCGAACACTGTGTTCAGCACTACGTTGGCTGTCTTGCGCCCGACGCCCGGCAGCGCCTCGAGCGCTTCACGGTTGCGAGGAACTTCCCCACCGTGTTGATCGACCAGCGCCTGCGACAACCGAATGACACTGCGGGCTTTCGCTCGATAAAACCCGGTCGAATGGATATAGCCGGAAAGCTTTTGTTCACCGAGCTTGAGCAGCGCTCGCGGTGTGTTTGCTATCTTGAACAGAACGCGAGTGGCGGCATTTACGCCTTTATCAGTGGCCTGCGCGGAGAGCACCACCGCGACCAGCAACTCAAACGGAGTCGTGTACAGCAGCTCGGTCGCCGGATTCGGATTCAGCGCCCGCAGTGTTTCGTAGATAGCTCGACGCTTGGCAGGGTTCATTGATTGGCAGCGCCGCGCCGCTGTTGCGCGCGCGCAATGGCGGCGGCCACGGCGGCGGCGCGCTGCTGCACCGGCCGGGGTGCAGTCGCGCGCTGCAGCCGCTCGCGGCGTGCATAGTGACGTGCGCGCGCGGCATCCTGATCAGACACAGTCCATGCACGAGCAGGCTGCACCGGAAGCATCGAAATGCAATCCATCGGGCAGGGTGGTAGGCACAGGTCGCAGCCGGTGCAGTGCGACGCGATCACCGAATGCATTCGTTTTGACGCACCGATGATCGCGTCGACAGGGCATGCCGGAATACACAAGGTACAGCCGATGCATCGAGCCTCGTCGATCACCGCCACCATCAGCGGTTGCTCGACTCCGTTAACGGGATTCAAAGGCAGTGGCTTGCGGCCCGACAGGTGCGCGAGCGCTTTGATGCCGGCGGCGCCGCCTGGAGGGCACTGATTGATCTCTGCTTCACCTGCCGCGATCGCCTCGGCATACGGACGGCAACCTTCGTAGCCGCATTTCGTGCATTGCGTCTGCGGCAACACCGCGTCGATCTGATCGGCTAGGAGCACGCGCGCACTCTTTTCAGCGCTACCGGTTGGCGCGAATGAACTTTGCGATCTCCGGCGCAATGTTCTGGCGCCAACGACGGCCGCTAAAGATTCCGTAGTGGCCGGTACGCGCCGCCGTCATATGATGTTTTTTCGATTTCGGAATGTTCTTGCACAGATCGTGCGCCGCCTCCGTTTGGCCGCTGCCTGAAATGTCGTCAAGCTCGCCCTCGATCGTGAACAGCGCGACCGAACGAATATCGGCGGGCTTCACGAGCTTGCCTCGCACGCGCCATTTGCCGTCCGGCAGCTGGTGCTCCTTGAACACGATCCGGATCGTGTCAAGGTAGTACTCGGCCGGCAGGTCGATCACCGCGTTGTACTCGTCATAAAACGCGCGATGATCTTCGGCATCTTGCTGGTCACCCTTGACCAGGTCAAGGTAATAGTCCCAGTGGGATTTAAGGTGCCGGTCAGGATTCATCGCGACGAAGCCGGCGTGCTGCAGGAAGCCCGGGTACACGCTGCGCAGGTACCCAGGATATGCCGCAGGCACTTTAAAGATGACGTGGTTTTCGAACCAATGCTGGCTCTTACGCATGGCCAGTGCATTAACCTGCGTCGGATTGCGGCGCGGATCGATCGGTCCGCCCATCATGGTCATCGTCTTGGGCAGCTTCGGATCCTTGTTGCTCGCCATCAGCGAAACGGCTGCGAGCACAGGGACCGTCGGCTGGCACACCGAGATGACATGCACGTCGGGGCCAAGGTGCTGGATGAATTCGATTACGTACTCGACGTAGTCGTCCAAGTGAAACGGTCCGGCAGCAATCGGGACGACGCGGGCGTTGATCCAGTCCGTGATGTAAACGTCGTGATCAGGGAGCAGCGTGCGAACCGTGTCGCGTAAGAGCGTTGCATGATGTCCAGACAATGGTGCAACAAGCAAGACCGTCGGATCCGCACGCTTGCTGGACTTGCCTGCCGACTTCGGTCCGAACTCGCGCTTGAAATGGAGAAGTCTGCAAAAAGGCTTATCTATCACTACTTCCTCGGTCACCGGCACAGCGATACCGTCGATGTCAATCGAGCGCAGTCCAAACTCGGGGCGCTCGTATTGCTTGCCAAGCCGATGCAGCAGGTCGTAACCGGCGGCTAGCCGGCGCGACAGCGGCGTGTACGCAAACGGGCTGTACGGGTTCGAAAATACTTGCGACGTCGCCTGTGCCCAAGCGGAAAACGGGTTCCAGAAACGGCGCTGCAATTCATGCAGGTGATAGAGCACTGCGGCCTTCCAGTTAGAGAAAAGCGTCGAAAGAAATCAGCGCTCGAGCAGATGCCGCTTCTCGCGGACGTCTTTCCACTGATCGGCGTCGGGCGGATGCGGCTTCATGCGCGTGATCGAAGGCCATTCCTTCGATAGTTCAACATTCAGCGGAATCCAATCGCGCTGATCCTCGGGCACGTCTTCTTCCGCATAAATGGCGTTAACCGGGCACTCGGGAATGCACACTGCGCAATCGATGCATTCGTCTGGATCGATCGACAGCATATTCGGTCCCTCGCGAAAGCAATCGACCGGACATACATCGACGCAGTCGGTGTACTTGCACTTTATGCATGATTCGACGACGACGTGCGTCATCCATGAACTCCACTACAGCGTTGCTTTGCACAAGCCGCTATTCTAGCGTTGCAATTTTCGTTTTTACTGTGATGAGAACGTCGCCATGACGAGCCGCCGCCAGGTTGTTGTTACTTCCGCAGTGATTGGCGCTGCAGCGACGCTGCCATGGGCCGTACGCGCGCAATCTGCGCCGATTCGCATCGGCGAGATCAACAGCTACTCGACGATTCCGCAGTTCACGCTGCCCTACCGGATGGGCTGGCAGCTCGCGGTCGATGAGGTCAACGCCGCTGGCGGCCTGCTTGGGCGGCGGGTCGAGGTGATCTCACGCGACGATGCAGGCAAGCCAGAAGACGCCATCCGGCTCGCGACTGAATTGATGACGAATGAAAGCGTAGCGCTGATCACTGGAACGTTTTTGTCGAACGTTGGCCTTGCAGTGGCCGACTTCGCTTTACGCAATCGCATTTTGTTTGTTGCTGCCGAGCCGCTTACTGATGCGCTGGTATGGGAAAAAGGCAACCGTTATACGTTTCGGCTGCGCCCAAGCACCTACATGCAGTCGGCGATGCTGGTTGAAGAAGCCGCCAAGCTTCCCGCGAAGCGCTGGGCAATCATTGCGCCGAACTACGAATACGGCCAGTCGGCAGTCGGCAACTTTAAGCAGCTGTTGAAAGCTAAGCGGCCGGACGTCGAGTTCGTCGCCGAACAATGGCCCGCGCTCGGCAAGCTGGAAGCGGCAAGCACCGTGCAGGCGATCATCGCGTCGCGGCCGGATGCGGTGTTCAACGTCACGTTTGGCGCCGATTTGCCGCGGCTGGTGCGCGAAGGCAACCTGCGCGGACTTTTTCCACGCGTGCCTGTGGTCAGTCTGCTGTCGGGCGAGCCCGAATACCTCGACGTGCTGAAGGACGAGACACCTAAGGGCTGGATCGTCACCGGCTATCCGTGGAGTCAGATCTCGACGCCTGAACATGCGAAGTTTTTTAACGCGTATTACAAGCGATACAGCGACTACCCTCGGCTCGGCTCGGTCGTCGGTTACGCAACGTTCACCGCGATTTTCGAAGCGATTCGGAAAGCGAAGTCGGTCGATACCGAGAAATTGATCGCCGCACTGCGCGGGCTGCAATGGTCGACACCGTTCGGCCCGGCGCAGTTTCGCGCAGCCGATCATCAATCGACGATGGGCGCCTATGTCGGCAAGCTCGATGTGCGGGACGGCAAGGGCGTGATGGTCGATTGGCGCTATGCCGACGGTGCGAAGTATCTGCCGTCGCCGGCAGAGGCAATTAAGCAGCGGCCACCTGAAGCACAAAAGTAGCCGTGCGGTGCCGCCGCGATAGGCGGCATCATTCGGCATGGACCTGATCCTCGGTCAGCTGATCGCCGGACTTTCGTACGGCTCAACGTTGTTTCTCGTCAGCGCAGGTCTGACGCTGATCTTTGGCGTCACGCGCGTTGTCAACTTCGCGCACGGATCGCTGTATATGCTGGGTGCCTACGTCGCGTATACGATCACGACGCAGTGGACGCCCAGCGCGCTCAATTTTTTCGGCGGTCTGCTGCTGGCGGCGCTCGTCGTTGCAGCAATCGGCGCAATGATTGAAATTGGTCTGCTCCGGCGCATCTACTCGTCGCCGGAAATCTTTCAGCTGTTGGCAACCTTTGGCGTAGTTTTGATCGTGCAGGACGTTGCGTTGGCGATCTGGGGCCCGGGCGAACTATTCGCACCGCGCGCGCCGGGACTGAAAGGGAGCGTCGAGATTGCCGGCGCTTTTGTCCCGCAGTATTCGCTGTTTGTCATGGCTGTCGGGCCCGCCGTCTACGCACTGCTGTGGTGGGTGATCAATCGCACCCGGTGGGGAGTGTGGGTGCGCGCCGCTTCGCAGGATCGCGAGACCGCCGGCGCGCTTGGCCTGAACGA
>DATLOA010000224.1:0-5520 GCA_035536515.1 Burkholderiaceae bacterium
TACACAGTCTCGACGCTGACTACTGGCTCGTCGATGCGGGGATATTCGCGCACCGCCAGCCGCGTGTACGAAATCGCCCCGATCACTAGCACCAGCAGCGACAGCACCGTCGACAACACGGGCCGGCGGATGCACAGCTCAAACAGGCTCATGCCAAAACCTCTTTGTAGGGCGTCATCGCAGCCTTCAGCGGCGCCGCTTTCTGCTCTACTTTCCCGCTGCCTTCACCCTTTGGTGCGCCCGGCGCGGCCGGCGCATTTGGCGGAACGATACGCACCGGTTGCCCGTCGCGCGATAAGCGCATGCCGGCCGTCACAACCTGATCGCCGGTTTTCAGGCCTTCAACGATCTCCACCAGCGCCTCGCGCCGGACTCCGATTTTCACCGGAACGCGTCGCGCCTGCCCCTCGACCACTTTGTAAACGTAAAAGTCCGCGCCTTGCGGCACGATTGCTTCCTCGGGTACCAGCAGCGCGTTGGTGCGCTCACCAACAATGACGCGCACACGTACAAACATTCCGGGTCGCAGCTTGCCGGCAGTATTTTCCAGTTTCGCCCGAATCTCAAGCGAGCGTCCATTGGCATCAACGCGCGGATTGATGGCGTCGATCTGGCCGCCGAAGCGCTCGCCCGGCAGCGCATCGGCGATTACTTCGATCGTTTGCCCGGGCTTGATTTGCGTCAGATTGCGCTCGGGCAATCGGAAGTCGACCTTCAGAATCCGAACGTCTTCGACGTTGACTAGATCGGTGCCATCTTTTACGTAGTCGCCGAGGCTGACGCCACGAATGCCGACGATGCCGTCGAACGGCGCAACAATGCGCATCTTGGACAACCGCGCCTGCGCCAGCTTCAATTTCGCCTCGGCTACCTGCGCATTGGACGCCGCAGTGTCCTGCGCGCTCGAGCTGATGAACTTGCGACTCGCAAGGTCTTCGCTGCGCTTGAGATTGGCAAGCGCAAGGTCATTCTCGGCCTGCATCTGCGCGACTTCCGCCGCATTCAGCGAATTGTCGAGCGCGATCAGCATCTGCCCCTTACGCACTACCTGCCCGTCCTTGAACCCAATGGCGGCGATGCGGCCCGATACCTCGGGACGGAGGATCACGCTTTCGTTGGACTGCAGCGAGCCAACCGCCTGCAAATCTTCCTGCACGGTTGTCGGCTTGAGTTGAAAGACTTCGACCGCGATCGGGCCGCCGGCCCCACCCTTGGCCGCGCCCGGCGCCCCGGCCGCAGATTTAGCAGCGTCCGGCGCCGCCGACCCCTTCACACCCGCCACCGCATTCGGACCGGGCGACAAACGATCCACCGCGAAATAGGCGAAGACTGCGACGATCGCTAGAGCCACGACCGCCACAACGGTGGTTCGGCTTCTCTTCATAGGTAATAAAGCTGCGGCCCGCGCAACTTGGAGATCGAATTTAACACCCGGATACAGCGCAGTTACGTGGGCTGGTGAGATGCAGACACCGATTCGGCCCCGCGGTTCGCCAATTCGTCGGCTCGTTCATTGCCGACGTTGCCGGAATGGCCGCGCACCCAGCGCCATTCGATGTCATGTTTGGCTGCAACGTCGTACAGGCGCTGCCACAAATCGGCGTTCTTGACAGGCTTTTTAGCCGCGGTCTTCCAGCCGCGCTGCATCCACGCCGGCAGCCACTCAGTGATTCCCAAACGCACGTACTGTGAGTCGGTGTGCACGATGACGTGACAGCGGCGCTTCAGTGAGCCGAGCGCTTCTATCACCGCCATTAGTTCCATCCGATTATTGGTGGTCGGGCTCTCGCCGCCGACCAGTTCCTTCTCGCGATCGCCATAAAGGAGCAAGGCGCCCCATCCGCCCGGACCAGGATTTCCCTTGCACGCTCCGTCGGTGTAGATGTTTACGGGTTCAGGGGCGCCGGATGCGCGCTTCGCGCGCACCGGCGACGGTTTCTGGGGGATCAGTTCTATTTTTCGTGCGTGCCTCATCTGCGCGCCACAGCGCGCACGCCATCGTTTGCAGCATCCGGAGCATCGATCACCGCGGAATTCGAATCGCTGGTCAGGAACGTTCGCGTCGTTGCGGCAGGCGCAAGACGCCGCGCCGTTTCTTCCTTGCCCTTCCACACGGCGCCGATCAGGCGCATACCACGCACGCGCTTGACCGCAGTCAACATATAGATCGCACCGAGAAACGGCCACCAGCGATCACCCGCTTTTTCCAAGAACTGCCAGCGCGCGAGCCAGCGCTCCTGCCGCACGGACGGCACATAACATCCGAAGCGCCCGCGCTCGACGTCGAACGACAGTAGTTTCAGCCAGTCTTTGATGCGCGGCAGCGTCAGGAATCGACCTTCTCTCGGCAAATAAGGCGAGGCACCAAGCCGCGTTAGGTATTGACGGATGCCCCACAGGCTTGCAGGGTTAAAACCGGTGATTACAACGTGCCCCTCCGGAACTAAAACCCGCTCGACCTCGCGCAGCACCTGGTGTGGATCTTCGGTGAACTCGAGAATGTGCGGCATCACCACCAGATCGATCGAGTGCGTGGCGAATGGCAACTCTTCGTAGCGGTTGATCACGGCCACTTTCAAGTGTTCGCTGGTGTACTCGGTCTTCGGCGCGCGATCGGCAGCGCAGAATCGCAGCGGCATCCGGTTCTCACGCAGGGCATCGATATCCGGCAGGCCCAACTGCAATGCGTGGTAACCAAAGATGTCAACGACGGCGGCGTCGAGCTGCAGTTGCTCCCAGTCGAGCACGTATTGGCCGGCGGGCGAGCGCAGAAATTCCGATAACCTTCCGATCGATGCGTCCCCGCTAAGAACGTCCGCGTTCATGCCCATTTATGCCCGATCTGATCATTACGCCGCTGCCGGCGTTTAAAGACAACTACATTTGGCTGCTGGTGCGCGGCGATGAAGCGGCGGTCGTCGATCCCGGCGACGCCGAGCCGGTCATCCGCGCTTTGGACCAGCAGTGCCTCCGTTTGACGGCGATTCTAGCGACGCATCATCATGCTGACCATGTCGGCGGTCTGGTCGAGTTAAAGCAGCGCTTTGCTGCGACAGCGTACGGGCCGGCGCGCGAGAACGTGGCGCAGCTCGATCATCGCCTCAGCACGGGCGCCGAGTTTGAAGTTCTTGGCACGCGTTTCGAGGTGATTGACATTCCCGGCCACACCGCCGGGCATATCGCGTTTTACGCACCCGGGCTGAAGCCACCTGCCGTGTTTTGCGGCGACACGCTATTCGCGTGCGGCTGCGGGCGGCTGTTCGAGGGCACGCCCGAACAGATGCTTGCGTCGCTCGATGCGCTCGCAGAGCTGCCGCCTGCGACGCGTGTTTATTGCGGCCATGAGTACACCATCGCCAATATCCGATTCGCGCTTGAAGTCGACCCTCATAACCGCGAATTGCAAACGCGCGCGGCGATGGCGATCGCTATGCGCAAGCGCGGCGAGCCGACGTTGCCGTCGACCATCGGCCTTGAGCTGGAAACCAATCCGTTCATGCGTTGCGATGTGCCGGCGGTACGCGCCACCGCATCGGGGCGGAGCCAGGGTGCCGGCTTAGCGCGCGTGTCGACGTTTGCCGCGATCCGCAGCTGGAAGGACGCATACCGCTAGCCCTTTCGGCATAGGGACGCGCAACTTGACGCCGTTTCTACGTTCTACCTACACTGGCTCAAACCCTGTAGATTTTTCACATGCGTCTGTCGACAAGATTCGCGGCCTGTTGGTTTGCACTTGGCACCTGTTGTACGTGGCTGACGGGCTGCGCGACGGGAGGTGGCGAGTCGCGATCCCCGAGCCCGATACTGACATTACCCGCCACCCCCGCACCGCCCCCCGCAGTAGCTTCACCCGCCCTAACTTCTTTCCCACCCGCTTCCACCGTTCAGGCCCCGGCCGTTGTCGCGGACCCGGTGGTGCCGGTGATCGTCGTGCCCGACAGCGCGCCGCCGCCGGTGGTGCAGTCCTCGTCGCCGCCGATGCGGGACCTGTGGCAGCGCATTCGGCTTGGCTTCAAGATGCCCGATCTCGATACAAGGCTCGCCGAGGACCGCACCCGCTGGTATGCGGGCCAGCCCGACTACTTCGCGCGCATGACGCAGCGTTCTAGCCGTTATCTGTTTCACATCGTCGAAGAGATCGAGCGCCGCGGCATGCCCACCGAGCTCGCGTTGCTTCCGTTTGTCGAGAGCGCATTTGTGCCCGAAGCGTTTTCGTCCGCCAAAGCGGCGGGGCTGTGGCAATTCATTCCATCGACCGGACGCAACTACGCGCTGGAACAGAATATGTGGAAGGACGAGCGGCGCGATGTCGTCGAGTCGACACGCGCTGCGCTGGACTACCTGCAGAAGCTGCACGACATGTTCGGCGACTGGCATCTTGCGCTCGCTTCATACAATTGGGGCGAAGGCGCGGTGTCACGCGCTATCGCCAAGAATCGGCGCGCGGGCAAGCCGGCTCGCTATACCGACCTGCAGATGCCTAACGAGACTCAGTTTTATGTGCCGAAATTGCAGGCAGTGAAGAACATTGTTCTTGACCCCGGCAAATACGGCGTCGTGCTGCCGCCGATCGACAACGCACCGTACTTCATCGCGGTGCATAAGACGCGCGATATCGACGTCGACACCGCCGCCAAGCTTGCCGAGATGAAAGTCGATGATTTTCGCGCGCTCAATCCAGCGTTCAACCGGCCAGTGATTCTCGGTGCGGGCGGTGGGGCGCAGCTGCTGTTGCCGGCGACCAAAGTCGAGCGCTTCCAGGCGAATCTAGCGGCCTGGGAATCGACCGGCCAGCCGCTCACGAGTTGGACGACCTATAAGACGACTGCCTCTGACACTCTGGCGTCCGTCGCCAGGCGCGTCGGTATTAGTGAAGAGCAGCTGCGCGAGGCGAATCAAATCCCGTCGCGGTACCGGCTGGTGAGCGGCTCGACGATCCTGATCCCGCGCGATGAGACGATGGCGACAGACATTCCGGTGGCAAGTCTCGATGGCCAATTCTCGTTGGTGCCGGAGCACACTAACCTGCGCAAGGTTACTTACAGAGTGCGGCACGGCGACACCGTTGCGAGTGTCGCGCAGCGCTGGAAAGTGCTGCCCAAGGATGTGATCGTCTGGAATCGGCTCACTTCACCCGGCCTGTTCGCGGGCCAGCGGCTCGAGTTGACGGTACCGGCTGCGCAGGCGCGCACCCGCACGATTAAGAAAACCGTGCAAACCATGCGCCAGCCTACGACGACTACGCGCAGTACGATTCGCACACCGGTTCGCAAGCGAACGTACTAAGCGGATTACAAAAATTGTGATGGGTTTCCTGGCCGGCAAGCGCCTGCTGATTACCGGCGTTCTTTCGAACCGGTCGATTGCCTACGGCATAGCGCAGGCGTGCAAGCGCGAAGGCGCAGAGCTCGCCTTCACCTACGTCGGCGAGCGCTTTCGCGAACGCATTGGCGAAACTGCCGCGCAGTTCGGCTCCGATCTGGTCTACGACATGGACGTCGGCGACGACGCACAGATCGC
>DATLOA010000225.1:0-3054 GCA_035536515.1 Burkholderiaceae bacterium
ATACTGCGGCTGTTCTCGCAGTCGAGGCTGGACGCGGCCGTGCTCGAAGTCGGTCTCGGAGGCCGGCTTGATGCGGTCAATATCGTTGATGGCGACGCTTCGATCGTGACGTCGGTGGCAATGGATCACATGGACTATCTCGGCGCGACTCGGGAGTTGATCGGCTTCGAGAAGGCGAATATTTACCGCGCGGCCCGGCCGGCTATCTGCAGCGACCCCGAGCCGCCGCAGTCGCTGCTCGAATATGCACACGCTATCGGTGCGGACTTTTGGCGCTTCGGCCGCGACTTCAACTATCAGGGCGATCGGCAGCAATGGGCTTACGCCGGCCGCAACGTGCGGCGCGCGAGTCTGCCGTACCCCGCGCTGCGCGGCGTTAATCAATTGCTTAACGCCTCAGGCGCACTTGCCGCGCTCGAAGCATTAGCGCCACGACTGCCGGTGTCACAGCAGGCAGTGCGACAGGGATTGTTGACGGTTCAGCTGCCGGCGCGCTTTCAGGTGTTGCCCGGCAGACCTGCGATCGTTCTCGATGTCGCGCACAATCCGCACGCCGCCGCGGTGCTTGCGCAAAACCTCGACATGATGGGCTTCTTTCCAGAAACGCATGCGGTGTTCGGCATGTTGATTGACAAGGACATTGCCGGAGTCGTCTCGAAAATCGGCAACAGAATCGACCATTGGCACATCGCGCCGACCCCAGGTGTGCGCGGAGCGAACGCGGCCACCATCGCGCGCCATATCGTGGCGGCCACGCCGGATGCTTCGGTGACCGAGCACTCAACCTTCGCGGCGGCACTCGCTGCAGCGAGCGAACGCGCGAAACCCGATGATAGAATTTTGGCGTTCGGTTCTTTCGTCTCGGTGAGTGAAGTAATGCGTGCAGTCACTGAAACGAGTAAGAACCCAATCACTTCACAAGCAGCGCAGTCGCACTAGCGCCAGTCGCTCCGGAGTATCGATGGCCTTCTGGCGCAGCAAGGACAGCGCAGCCGACACGAAAAAGCGCGCGTCGGCGGCTTCCACCGATTCCGCTGCCGCGCACGTTGAGCCGGCAGACATCGTGCGCGTGCGCGCCCGGCGCCGGTTGATTGGTGCCGCCGCCTTGCTGTTGCTGGTGGTGATCGTGGTTCCGATGGTGCTCGATCCCGAGCCCAAACCCGCGTCCGACAACATCGCGATTGACATACCCAGCGAAAAGACGCGATTCACGCCACGACTGACGCTGCCGCCGGTCCCAGGGCCGGAAAATGTTCCGCTCGCGCCGCCGCCCGAGTTTGCACGTGCTCCGGAGAAATTCGAGGAGTTGCCCGCCAAAGCTGATGGCAAAAAAGGCGAGGAGCAGCGCGCGCGAGCGCTGCTTGATGGAAAGTCGAATGCAAAGCCCGCGGTAGGTGAAAAAGGCGCGAGGTTTGCAGTGCAGGCCGCAGCGCCGGCGAGTGAAACTGCCGCGCGCGACCTCGCAGAGCGCCTGAAAAAGTCCGGTCTGGCCCCATATACGGAGAAGGTGGAAACTAAGCAGGGCGCGCGCTATCGCGTTCGACTCGGGCCGTACGCATCGCGTGACGAGGCCGACGGCGTGCGAACACGCTTGAAAGCGCAAGGCATTAGCGCCAACTTGGTGACTCTTTGATGCGATCTATTGCATGCCAACCCTGCGTACGATGAGCGTCGCGATCCAGCCAGGAGACTCCTGATGTGCGGCATCGTTGGCGTCGTGGCTACCGGCCCGGTCAATCAGCTGCTATACGACTCGTTGCAACTATTGCAGCATCGCGGTCAGGATGCGGCTGGCATTGCTACCGGCTCGGGCAGCTCGTTTTCGATGTGGAAAGGGCAGGGCATGGTGCGGGAAATTTTCCGCACGCGAAACATGCGCAATCTGACGGGCAATGTCGGTATTGCGCACGTGCGCTACCCGACGGCGGGATCTGCGTTCAGTGTCGAAGAAGCGCAGCCGTTCTACGTCAACGCGCCGTTCGGCATCACGCTTGGGCACAACGGCAATCTGAACAACGCCGAACAGCTTAAAAGCGAGATGTTCCGCATTGATCGTCGCCATATCAACACAAATTCCGATTCGGAGATTCTGCTCAACGTGCTGGCGCACGAGCTGCAGGAGGGAACGTCGAGCTACACGCTCGATCCGGCGACGATATTTCGCGCGGTGGCAGCACTGCATCGACGCGTTCGCGGCGCATATGCCTGTGTCGCGCACATCGCGGATCACGGCATCGTCGCGTTTCGCGATCCTTATGGGATCCGTCCGCTGGTTTACGGCGTTAACGAAACCGACGCCGGCACCGAGTATCTGGTTGCCAGCGAATCGGTAGCACTCGAAGGGCTCGGCTTCAAGTTCGTGCGCGACGTCGCGCCGGGCGAGGCAATCTTCATCGACATCGATGGAAACTTCTATTCGCAGCAGTGTGCTGAGGCGCCGACGCTGAATCCTTGCATCTTCGAGTACGTGTACTTCGCGCGCCCGGACTCGGTGATGAACGGCGTCAGCATCTACAGCTCGCGCCTGAAGATGGGCGAGTACCTGGCAGAGAAGATCCGCAAGCAGGTGCGCACCGGTGACATCGACGTCGTGATGCCGATTCCCGACACGTCGCGACCGGCGGCGATGCAGCTTTCGGCACGGCTCGGGCTCGAGTTTCGCGAAGGGTTCTTTAAGAATCGCTACGTGGGGCGCACGTTCATCATGCCCGGCCAGGCGGTGCGCAAGCGCAGCGTCAGGCAAAAGCTCAGCGCGTTGCCTACAGAGTTCAAGGGCAAGAACGTATTGCTGGTCGACGATTCGATCGTGCGCGGCACGACCTCGCGCGAGATCGTGAACATGGCGCGCGAAGCCGGCGCCAATAAGGTGATCTTCGCGTCGGCGGCGCCGCCGGTCCGGTATCCGAACGTCTACGGCATCGATATGCCGAGCCGCCGGGAGCTGATCGCGCATGGTCGATCCGACGACGAAATCCAGCGGCTGATCGAAGCTGACGGGCTCGTGTATCAGGACATCGACGCGATGAAGCGCTCAGTGTCGGAGCTCGGCCCGCA
>DATLOA010000226.1:0-2436 GCA_035536515.1 Burkholderiaceae bacterium
ATCGGCGCGCAACTGATCGAGCTGATGTTGCGCGAAGTAGCCGATCGCGAGTCCCGCGCCTCGCCGCAATTCGCCCGCTTGAGGCGTGAGATCACCGGCCACCGACTTCACCAGCGTCGATTTGCCTGCACCGTTGACGCCAAGAATGCCGATGCGGTCGCCCGAGCGCACGTTGAACCGCACGCCGCCGAGCACGGTGCGGTCGCCGTAGCCGAGCGCGACGTCATCCGCATCGAGCAGCCGTTCGGGCAGCTTCACCGGCTGCGGAAATTCGAAGCGCCATTCGCGCCGCGCACGCACCGGCTCGATCGCAGTCAACCGGTCGAGCATCTTCAATCGACTCTGCGCTTGGCGCGCTTTCGACGCCTTCGCGCGAAAGCGATCGACGAAGCTCTGCAAGTGCGCGGCAGTGCGCTCGTACTGCCGCGACGCCGCGTCCTGCTGCCGCTGCTGTTCGAAGAACGCCGCTTCGAACGCGCTGTAGTTGCCGGCGTAGCGGCGAATAGCCAGATCAGCGATGTGCCACGTGGTTTCGCTAATGCGATCCAGAAATTCGCGATCGTGCGAAATCACCAGCACGGTCGCCGGCTGGCGCTTCAACCATGATTCGAGCCACACCACCGAATCAAGGTCAAGGTGATTGGTTGGCTCGTCTAGCAGCAACAGGTCGGCCGGGCGCAGAAGCGTACGTGCCAAGGCCAATCGGTTGCGCCATCCGCCGGAAAAATTGCCCACCGGTCGCGCGCTGTCGGACTCTGCAAAGCCGAGTCCGTGAAGTACCGCCTTGGCCGATGCGGTGAGAGCACCTTCGTTTAATTCGGCCAACACCGCGTGCGCATGCGCCAAGCGCATAGGATCGTGCTGCGCTTCGGCGGATACCAGCTCGGCGCGCGCGGCGATCAGCGGCGCGTGCCCTGCAAGGACATACGCAATGGCAGTCTCGTCAGTCGCCTCGATATCCTGCGCTACGTGCGCAATGCGCTCGAGCGGCGGCGCTTCGATCGCTCCACCGTCGACCGCCAGCTCTCCGAGGATCGCCGCGAATAGCGTCGATTTGCCCGACCCGTTCGCACCAATCAAGCCGATGCGTTCGCCGGGCGGCGCGATCAGCGAGACATTGCGATAGAGCGTGCGCGCGCCGCGCGCAACGGCGAGATCAATCAGACGCAGCATGGTGATTGGTAGAGCATGAGCGGTGGCAGACGGAGTGACTTATCCCATGCCTTTATACCGCGCGCGCACGCGCGGCCGCTCCGAAGGGAGCGCGCCTAGCTAATCGCGACGAGTGCACGTGCGAGCCGCAGGCCCGCGTACACGAGGAGCGCCTAAGGTAACTGCTCTTGGTGCGCGAGAAACACCATGTCGTCGCCGGCGCTGGTCGTCAGCCATGTCAACGACAAATCGCCAAATGCCTTTTCCGCTGCCGCGCGACCGTCGCCGACCTCGACGATCAGCACTCCGCCGCGCTTCATATGACCGCGCGCCTGGCGCACAATTGTCTTGACGAGCTTCATGCCGTCAGGGCCTCCGGCCAGTGCAACCTTCGGCTCGTGCGCGTATTCCTTGGGCAGCTTCGCCATCGCCGCGTCGGTCACGTAGGGCGGGTTGCACAGGATCACGTCGTAACGCTTGCTCGTCAACGCAGCGAACAGATCGGATTTGGTCAGAGTGATGCGATCGTCGAAGTGATAGTCGGAGACGTTGCGCGCGGCAACCTGCAGCGCTTCGGCGGATGAATCGACGGCATCCACCATGGCATTCTGAAAAAGATCGGCTGCCATGATTGCAAGGCAACCGGAGCCGGTACACAGGTCCAGCACGTCGGTGACCGCATTCACATCCTGTACCCACGGGTGCAACTCGTCACGCAACAGCTCACCGATGAACGTGCGTGGAATGATGACGCGCTCGTCGACGTAAAATTTGTAGCCCTGCAGCCACGCTTCGTTCAGAAGGTAGGCCGCCGGAAGACGCTTCTTTACGCGGCGCTCGATACTCTGCAGCAGTCCGTTGATTTCCCCATGCGTCAGATAGGCGTCGGCAAAAAAATCCAGCCGCTGCAGCGGCAGCTGCAGCGTGCGCATCACGATATACGCCGCTTCTTCGAACGCATCAGCCTGGCCATGCCCGAACGCCAGCTCCGACTCGTTAAAACGCGTAACCGCATAGCGCAACACGTCACGCAGCGTTCGCAAATTGGCCTGGGCGTCGATAGTCACTTTTCTTCTTCGCTTATGCGAGCAGCAGTTCGAGTGTGCGGCGGTAGACGTTCTTCAACGGTTCAAGATCGGCAACCGCAATATGCTCGTCGATCTTGTGAATAGAAGCATTAGGTGGCCCGAACTCGATCACCTGCGGGCAAAACGTTGAAATGAAGCGACCGTCCGAGGTGCCGCCGGTGGTGGACAGGTTGGCCTCGCGGCCGGTGACTTCGGC
>DATLOA010000227.1:0-3260 GCA_035536515.1 Burkholderiaceae bacterium
CCCGCTGACGTCGTTGAACCCGCTGTACACGGTCGGCGACCAACTGGTCGAGACGATCACGACCCACCTCAACATGTCGTCGAATAAGGCGCGCACGCGCGCGATCGAACTGCTCGCATCGACTGGCATACCGGCGCCTGAGCGGCGCATCGATGCGTATCCCCATCAGTTTTCCGGCGGCATGCGGCAGCGGGTCGTGATTGCGCTGGCGCTGGCGGCCGAGCCGAAGCTGATCATCGCCGACGAGCCGACTACCGCGCTCGACGTTTCGATCCAGGCGCAGATCATTTCGCTGTTAAAAAGACTCTGCCGCGACCATGGCACCGCGGTGATGCTGGTAACGCACGACATGGGCGTGATCGCGGAGACCGCCGATCGCGTCGCGGTGATGTACGCCGGCCGCATCGCCGAGATCGGGCCGGTGTCCGACGTGATTCACCGGCCGCAGCATCCGTACACCGTCGGCTTGATGGGATCGATTCCGACGTTCGGTCACGAGACCGAGCGCCTGACGCAGATTAACGGCTCGATGCCGCGGCTGACCGCGATTCCAAGCGGCTGCGCGTTTCACCCGCGCTGTGTGCACGCGTTCGATCGTTGTCCGCGCGAGCGGCCGGATCTGTTGCCGGCGGGAACGTCGATGGCGGCGTGCTGGCTGCACGATCGTACCGGCGGCCGAGTAGCGGCATGAGTGCGGTTTTGCGCGAGGACGCTGTCCGTACACCGAAGTCGTTCGGCTCCGACGTCATCGTGCACGCGGTGGGCCTCGCTAAATATTTCGACGTCTCTCCGCCGTGGCTCAATCGGGTGCTCGAAAACAAAAAGCGCGCGATCCTGCACGCGGTCGACGGCGTCAGCTTCGACATCAAGCGCGGTGAAACGCTGTCGCTGGTCGGCGAATCTGGCTGTGGCAAGTCGACGGTGGCGCGTCTGCTGGTCGGGCTCTACGTTCCGACCAAGGGTCATGTCGAGTTTTTTGGCCGCGATCTGCGCGAGATGAATTCGCAGCGCGGACGCTCGCTGCGGCAAAAGCTGCAGATGATTTTTCAGGATCCGTACGCGAGCCTGAATCCGCGCTGGCGCGTCGCCGACATCATCGCTGAGCCGCTGAAAGCGCACGGACTGATGAGCGACAAGTCGCAGATCAGTGCGCGCGTAGACGAGCTTTTGCAGCAGGTGCGGCTGGCACCTGCCGACAAGGAGAAGTATCCGCATCAATTCTCGGGCGGGCAACGCCAGCGGCTGTCGATTGCGCGCGCGCTGGCGACGAAGCCGGAATTCCTGGTGTGCGACGAGCCGACTTCAGCGCTCGACGTGTCGGTACAGGCGCAGGTGCTGAATTTGATGAAGGAGCTGCAGCGCGAGATGGGGCTGACGTATCTATTCATCTCACACAACCTCGCAGTCGTGCATCATATTTCCGATCGCGTCGGAGTGATGTACCTGGGTAAGATCGTCGAGCTCGCTGCGCGCACGACGTTGTTCAGCACACCGCGCCATCCTTACACGCGCATGCTGCTGGACGCGATTCCGGATTTGGAAATGAGCGGCCGCGCGCGCACGCCGGTCGCGGGCGAAGTGCCGAATCCGCTGAATCCGCCGGCGGGCTGTACCTTCCATCCGCGCTGCCCGCATGCGAACGAGCGCTGTCGCGTCGAAGTGCCGCTACTGAAGCTCTATCGGCACGCCGGCGGTGAAACGCAGGCTGCCTGCCACGCGGTCGAGGAAGGTCGAATCTAGCTGCACGTCGCGAGCGGTAACTGCAACGCCTGCAACACTCCGGTGTCGTCTTCGACGAAAGCCACCAGCGCGAGGTCACGCGCTCCGGTTGGCGGCGCTTCCAAAGAAACGGTACGCGTACCGAGCGGCAGCGGCCCCGACCATGCGCGCGTGACGCGATCATTGGCGAGCATTTCACCGCGATTCTCGCCGGCCGTCACCTTGGTCGAAATTCCGTTTTGCACCAGCGCCACAATCAACCGCGGGTTCTTGGACGAGTTGGGGGCCGTCAGCTCCGCGTGCGCCCGCACTCTGACTTTGCCTGATTGCGTTTCAACGTTATCGAGCGTGATCGTCGCCGTCGCCGGCTTCTGATTGACCGCACGCAGTTGTGCATCGAAGGCGCTCGATGACCAATTCGTCTCACGTCCTTGCACGAAAACACCGGGCGTGTAACGGGTGTTGCTGCGATTCAGCGCAGCGAGCTGCGATTGCCGGTCATTGAACTCGCGCTTGGCAAAGGGATCTTTCCATCCGATGTAATCCCAATAGCCGACGTGCAAGGCCAGTGGGATTGCCCTATTGGCATCGATGCGCGACGGCAATAGCGACAACCAGCGGTCGGCTGGCGGACAGCTCGAGCATCCCTGCGACGTGTAAAGCTCCACCAGCGCGACGGTGTTCTTCGGACTGGTCGCCTGGCAGCTGGCGGCGCGGGCATTGGGCATGGTGATAGCAATGGTGACGGCAACGGCGGCTCTGGTCACCAAATGGCGCATCGGAATCTCCCCCAGACAGGCACATTGGTCGTCGCATGGCGGCGATCATTACGGTAAGCGCTCGAAATCACCGGTTCGCGGCGCGCCGGCGCATCCAATCGCGTTCGGCAGACGTAGCGTTAGATCGGCGCGACTTTCGTGCGCACGGTAATTGCGGTGTCCCTAGGGGCGCTGCCTACAATCAACCCGCCGGCCCAGACGCCGGATTTGAAGATCGGAGATTCAAACAATGAAAAATTTAATTAAGGCTGCGCTTATTGCGGCCCCCTTCGCATTGGTCGGGTGCTCATATATGCCGATGATGTCGAGCGCCCCGGATGCACCTGCAGCTGTCACGGTGCCATCGGGCAACAAGGTCGCAATGCGCACGGTTGGCGTTGGCGAGCTGACCTACGAGTGCCGCGAGAAACAGGGTGCGGCAGGTACGTTCGAGTGGACTTTCGTAGCGCCAACAGCAACCTTGTGGGATGCAAATCGCACCAAGGCGGTTGGCAAGTATTACGGTGGGCCGACATGGGAATCCAATGACGGCAGCAAGGTGACCGGCAAACAGCTTGCAATTTCACCAGGCAAGGAAGGCGCGATCCCGCTGCAGTTGGTGCAAGCTGCACCCGCGACGGGCACCGGGTCGATGCAGGGCGTAACGTATATCCAGCGCTTGAACACAGTCGGTGGAGTCGCGCCAAAAGAACCGTGCGCGGCGTCCAGTGCAGGCCAGCGCCGGCAAGTGAAATACGAAGCCGATTACGTTTTCTACAAGTA
>DATLOA010000228.1:0-7157 GCA_035536515.1 Burkholderiaceae bacterium
GGCTACTCAGCGCCGGACGCACCGGGCTTCCACACCTGGCCGACCGAAATCGACGGCAGTTTCTTGCGCGTGCCGTAATACAAGTTGACGATCGCACGCGAGACGTACACCGCCGAGAAAATCGACGTCAGAATTCCAAGCACGTGCACCACTGCGAATCCGCGCACCGGCCCCGAGCCGAACGTCAGCAGCGCAATGCCCGCGATCAGTGTCGTGATGTTCGAATCCATAATCGTCGCCCACGCCTTGTCATACCCCTCGTAAATCGCTTGCTGCGGCGTTCGACCATTGCGCAACTCCTCGCGCACGCGCTCATTGATCAGCACGTTGGCGTCGATTGCCATGCCAAGTGTCAGCGCAATCGCGGCGATGCCGGGCAGCGTCAGCGTTGCCTGCAGCAAAGACAGCAAAGCGATCAGAAGCATGAGGTTGACGGTCAGCGCGGCGACCGATATCAGGCCGAACACGCGGTAGTAGAGAATCATGAACAATGCGATCGCCGCGAAGCCGTACAGCGTCGATTTAAATCCGCGGTCGATGTTCTCCGCGCCAAGGCTCGGCCCGATCGTACGTTCTTCGATGATTTCCATCGGCGCAGCAAGCGAGCCGGAGCGGATCAACAGCGAAAGATCGGCCGTTTCCTGAACGCTGAAATTGCCGGTGATCTGAAACTGATTGCCGAACTCGCCCTGGATCGTGGCAACAGAAATCGCTTCGCCTTTGCCGCGCTCGTACAGCACGATCGCCATCAACCGTCCGATGTTCTCGCGCGATGCCGCGCGCATCGAACGGCCACCGGCCTCATCGAGGCGAACAGACACGGCAGGGCGCTGGTTCTGATCCAGCGTGGCCGAGGCCCCATTTAACTGTGTACCGGTCGCGACGATCTCGCGTTTCAATGGAATTTGCTTGACCGATTGGCCGTCTCGCTGGGGCACCGTCACAGCGCCCGGCGTGCCCGCGGCCATTGCATCCTGATCGACAAGCCGGATCTCGAGAGTCGCAGTGCGGCCGATCAGCGTCTTGGCGCGCGCAACGTCCTGCACACCCGGAAGCTGCACCACGATTCGATCTGCGCCCTGTTGCTGAATCACCGGTTCGGCGACGCCGAGCTCGTTAACGCGGTTATGCAGCGTTGAAATATTCTGTCGGAGCGCGGCATCCTGAATCGCCCTTTGCGCCGCCGGCGTCAGTGTTGAACTCAGCGCGAGATCGTCGCCCTGGCCGGTTTCACGCATCGCCAGCTCGGGCACTTGCGTGCGCAGTAAATCCTGTGCGCGCGTGCGCATCTCTGCGTCACGAAAGCGTATGTCGATCGACGCCGGCGTCTTGCTGATGCCGGCATGGCGAATGTTTTTCTCGCGCAACAGCGTGCGGATGTCCGACGTCAGCGTATCGAGCCGCTTGTCGACCGCCGCCCGCATGTCGACCTGCATCAGGAAGTGAACGCCCCCGCGCAGGTCGAGGCCGAGGTACATCGGCAGCGCGTTGACGCTGACGAGCCAGCGCGGCGTGTTGGAAATCAGGTTCAGCGCAACGATATAGGCCGGATCCTCCGCATCGGGACTAAGTGCCCGCTGCAGGGTGTCTTTGGCTTTCAGCTGTGTATCGGTGTCCGCGAAGCGCATGCGGACGGTCGAGTTGGTGCCGATCGTGTCGAAGTACACGGCCTCGTGCGGAATCTTGGCCTCGTCCAGGATCGACTCGACTCGCGCCATCAGTGCGGTGTCGACCTTGACGGTTTGCCGCCCGGACGAGACCTGAACCGCAGGTGACTCGCCGTAGAAGTTGGGCAGCGTATAGATTGCGCCCAATATCAGCGCTACCGCTATCCCGATGTACTTCCAGAGGGCGTACCGATTCATAAGTGCGCGTTCACGCAGGCTTGAACGTGTCCTTCGGTAGCAGCGTCTGGACCGCCATTTTCTGCATCGAGATCTGCACCGGCTGGCCGTTTACGGCCGCCACCTGCACCGTAACGAACTGATCGTTAATCTCCGTGATCTTGCCGACAATGCCGCCCGCCGTAATAACCTCATCGCCCTTCTTCAGCGCGTCAGCCATCGACTTGTGCTCCTTCTGTCGCTTGACCTGGGGCCGGATCATGAAGAAGTAGAAGACGACGAAAATCAGCACCATAAAGCCGATCGACATGAACGAGGATTCGGCGCCGGGCTGAGCGGCGGGTGCGGTTTGTGCAAAAGCATTGCTGATGAAGAACATGGTTGACCTTTGATCAGGCGCCTGGCGGCAAAATGAGGCGCGCGATTATAGCGGCGGCGCTATCAGACACCGCGCGCGCGGTCGCGCGAGAACTGCACGCAAAATTCGTTAAAACCCTGCGCCGCAATCGCTGCGCGCGCCTGCTTCATCAGATCGAGGTAATAATAAAGATTGTGAATCGTGTTTAGCCGTGCCCCGAGAATTTCATTGATCCGCTGCAGGTGGTGCAGGTATGCGCGGGTGAATCTTCGACACGCAGGGCAGCCGCAGGTTTCATCGGGCGGCGCGGTGTCGCTACGGTAGCGACTGTTGTGCAGCTTGATGTCGCCGTAGCGCGTGAACAACCAGCCGTTGCGCGCGTTGCGGGTTGGCAGCACGCAGTCGAACATGTCTATGCCGGCGCTGATGGCTGCCATCAGATCTTCCGGCGTGCCGACGCCCATCAAGTAGCGCGGCTTCTCGGCCGGCATTTGCGGCGCGGTGTGGCTAAGGATGCGCAACATCTCCTGCTTTGGCTCGCCCACTGAGAGCCCGCCGATCGCGTAGCCATCGAATCCGATATCGACCAGTCCCGCGAGCGATTCGTCGCGCAGCGCCTCGAACATTCCGCCCTGAACGATGCCAAACAGACTGTTCTTGTCGCGCCGACTAAATTCGCTCGCACTGCGTTGCGCCCAGCGCAGCGATAACCGCATTGAGTCGGCTGCTTCACTCTGTGTTGCGATTCGGCCGTCGATTTGAAACGGCGTGCATTCGTCGAACACCATTGCAATATCCGAATCGAGTACATACTGAATTCGCATCGACTCCTCTGGCGTGAGCAGCAATCGATCGCCGTTGACGGGCGAGGCGAACTGCACGCCGTCTTCGCTGATCTTGCGCAGTCTCCCAAGGGAGAACACCTGAAATCCGCCCGAGTCGGTCAACAAAGGTCGTGTCCAGCCCATGAATCGATGCAGGCCGTGGTGTGCTGCGATGACGTCGAGGCCGGGGCGCAGCCACAGATGAAACGTGTTGCCCAGAATGATCTGCGCGCCAAGGTCGACGAGCTCATCGGGCGCCATCGCCTTGACGGTGCCGTAGGTACCCACGGGCATGAACACCGGTGTTTCGACGTCTCCATGCTTCAGCGTCAAACGGCCAGCGCGCGCCGCGCCGTCGTGCGCTGTGACGTTGAACTTCATCATTCGCGGTCGAGCAACATCGCGTCGCCATAGCTAAAGAAACGATAGCGCTGCTCGATCGCGTGGGTGTATGCGGCGCGAATGCAGTCGAGTCCGGCAAACGCGGAGACCAGCATCAGCAGCGTCGACTTCGGCAAATGGAAATTGGTGAGAAGCAGATCGACGATCCGGAAGCGAAATCCCGGCGTGACGAAGAGCACGGTTTCGCGCGCCCCCGAACGCACTTGCGCTGCGGATTCCTGTGCGGCTGATTCCAATGCCCGCAGGCTGGTCGTGCCGACCGCAACGATGCGGCGGCCAGCGGCGCGTGCGGCGTTGATCGCGTTCGCAGCAGGCTCCGAAATTTCGTAACGCTCCGCGTGCATGCGGTGGTCTGCAATGCGTTCGACTCGCACCGGCTGGAAGGTACCGGCGCCGACGTGCAGCGTTACGTGCGCGAACTCGATGCCGCGTTCGCGCAAGCGGACTAATAGATCCTCGGTGAAGTGGAGACCCGCGGTGGGTGCCGCAACCGCGCCCGGCCGTGCGGCGTATACGGTTTGATAGCGAAGTGCATCGGTCGAATCAGCAGCATGCTCGATGTATGGGGGCAGCGGCACGCGGCCGTGCTGGGCGAGCACGGCTTGCACGTCGCGGTCGAAGCGAAGTAGGAAAAAATCTTGCTGCCGCCCCTCGACTGTTGCATGCACCGACTCGTCGAAGATTAACTGCGCTCCCCGCTCGGGCGTATGACTCGCGCGGACCATCGCCAGCGCAAGCGTCGGTTCGAGCACGCGCTCGATCAGCGCCTCGACTTTGCCGCCGCTGGGCTTGCGTCCCAACAGACGTGCGTTGATCACTTTCGTATCGTTGAACACCAGCAGATCGCCGGCACGCAGCAGCGACGCGATGTCGCCAAAGCTTCGGTCTTTAAGTTGACTACTCGCCACGTGCAACAGACGACTCCCCGCGCGATCTGCCAATGGACGCTGTGCGATCAGTTCAAGTGGCAAGTCAAAATCGAAGTCGGCGAGCGTTAGTCCGGTATCCGTGTGAAGCGACAAAGCTGTGTTCATAAACCTGCTTGATGACGCTTTGCGCGCACCAGCAGTTCGTAGAGCATCTCGGCAGCGAGCCCGTGCAAGACGAGGCGATAACCGGCGCGCAAGGTGGACTGCGGCACGATGGGGTGCTTGTTGTTGAGCAGAACCAAGTTTTGAGGCTGCTGCAGGATGCGGGCGCAGTAAATGGCAATCGTCTCATCGAGCTGCAGCGAGTTAGTGGAACGCCAAAAATCGTGATCCGTCAGAAAGATTTGATACGCCGGCGTAAAGAGCTCGATAGCCGTTTGTAAGTCGATGCAGTTGTGCCACCGATCTGGCATCGGCTCGATTCCGAAGTTGCCTTCGCTGATTCCGCCGAAGTCGAGCCGAGGCGGTGCCTCCACTTCTCTGTTTTGCGTTCTCAGCTCGCGGTTGAAGTTGATGACGAAGTTAAACAGATTGAGGTCGTGCCTTAAAAATAGATCGTCTCGCACATGATCTAGATGAGTCGGCCGTAATGGGCTAAGCGGAACAACCGTGCCGGGAGTGTTGCGCGCGATAAAATCGAGAATCTCGCTGCCGATGTGAAGGTGACGCAGGATGAGCCAGTTCGCCTGCGGGCTGACGAACATACGCAAACCCCACGACAGAAACCGGTGCAGCAAGCGCGAAGACGTGAAGCTTTTAGGCAGCAGCGTCTTCACCAGTTGGAACACGACAATGGTCAGGCGCGCAAGCGGCCGAATGATCGGCAGGCCAAACTGGCGGCACCACGAGCTGGAATCGATCAGCCACGCGCACTTCGCGTCCGGATCAATCGGCGTGCTCTGATCGAGATACAGTGCCTGCCACGGGTTCGGGTCGCGCGGATCGTGTTGTAGCGAATTAAAGTCGACTTTATGTTTCACGGCGCATCGATCCCTACGGCGTAGAGCTGAATCAGATACAACTCGGCCGTGTTGCGCGCTGTCGCTACGATGTCGTCCACCGCGGAAGCGCCGTCGACTTCGAGCGCGATAGCGGCGCATTCAAGCCAGCGCGCGAGATGCTTCACGTCGTTTTCTCCGTGGTAATGGAGAAACCTCACGGCTTCGAGCGGCAGCCCCAATTGTTGTCTGATGGCAGGCAGCAGTGCCGGCACGATACGCTGGCCGGTGCCTTCGATGACATAGATTGCGCCGAGCAGGCCTACCGGGTTCGGCTGTTCCGCGCGAGAGTGCAGGTACGCATTTAATGCTTCGCCGCCGGCATTGCGCTGCAGCTGATCGATGCTCGCTACCAACCCTCCAGCCCGCCGATAATCGTCGAACAGAATTTGAAAATCGTATTGTTCCTCTCCGGCGTGGACGGTGACGAGCTCGCGCAGCTTCGCAAAGCGGTCATCAAGATGGGCGACGCCTTTGCGCATCCAGATGCTGCCCTGCTGCACTTGCGGAATCCAGTCCTCCATCCAGCGCAGCATGTCTTGATCGGTCACCTTGCCGGCGGTGATGCGCGCCACGATCGGTGAGCGCCACGCGCGCGAGCGATAGCTGTGCCACACGTGTGCGAGTTCCCTCAGCAATCGCTGTGTGATCGGCTCACGCACCGAGTCGGGATCATGCGGCGGAGGCGGTAATGCAAGGTCGGCGGGCGACTGCCACTCCGCGCTCCGCGGCTGTGGCTGTGGCTGCGCGACCTCGAGCAGAACGAAACCGACGGTGAAGCGGCTGGATTCGGGAACGAAACAAAGAATGCGCTCGCCGGGCGTAACTTCGCGATCCTGCAGAAAGTCGTGCAGCATCACGAAGATCGACGCTGCGCCGGTGTTGCCGCGCCATTTCAGGTTGCTGTACCAGCGCTCGTCGGGAATCGTCAAGCCCGCTTTGTCCAGCAGGTCGCGCACCACCGGTGCGAACCGCTGCGATGAGTAGTGACAAAGAAAATGGTCGATGCGCGTTGGATCGATCCAGCCCGATTGCGTAAGGCGCACGTACTCATGAATCGCCACATCGAAAAGATTCGGCAACAGCCGGATGTTCTGCCGCAATGCATAAGCGCCATCGGCTTCGGCCGCTGCGAAAGACTCGTAGTCGAGATAGGACCGCGAAGACTTGGCCGCCAGGCCTACTTGCATGCACACCGGATAGTCGCCACCGAACGACCGCAGGTGCACGTCGAGCAGCCGCAGTGGATGCGTGCCGTTCGGCTCGCGCTCGAGCAGCCACGCACCCGCGGCATCGGACAACATCCAGCGCAGAAAGTGGGCATCGAAATCAACGTCATAACTCCGGCTCGCGAAGCGTGAGCGCTTGAACAATCGCGAAGGCACTTCGCTCGTCGCCACCAATGCACGACTCACGCGCTCGCCGTCGAGCGCCATTGCCGCGTGCTCCAGTGCCGCGAGGCCGGCGGCGCATACACCGGCGTGACTGCTGGTCGCCATCGGCGGCGAGGCGAGCTCGCCCTGCACCATGTTGGCGAAGCCGGGCAGCGTTGCATCGCCGCCGGCGGTACCCGTGCACAGCATCTGGATGTCTTCCAGCGTTACGCCTGCATTTTCGACGCACGCGCGGATCGCTTCGGCCGCCATCTGGGCAGCACTGCAGCGTGTCTCGCCGTCAGGGCCGGTGGAGTAGTGACGCTGCTCTATGCCGTTGTCCGCAAGGATGCGCCGCTTCAGTCGCGAAGACTTACCGTTAAGTGGCGCGATGTACTCGTCGATGCATTCGTTGCTGACAGGTTCGCC
>DATLOA010000229.1:0-6252 GCA_035536515.1 Burkholderiaceae bacterium
GGCTGCTTGCATCCGCACAGCTTCCGCGCGAGGCGCTGCGCGGTGATCAAAATAATGCTCGAGGCGATATTAAAAGGGGCAACGCCCATATTTGCCAGACGCACCAGTGTTCCCGGTGCGTCATTGGTGTGCAGCGTGGAAAGCACCATATGACCGGTTTGCGCGGCCTTGATTGCAATGTCCGCAGTCTCGAGGTCGCGAATCTCGCCGACCATAATGACGTCCGGATCCTGGCGCAAAAATGCGCGTAACGAATTCGCGAAGGTCAACCCTGCCTTTTCGTTGACGTTGACCTGATTGATACCGGCCAATTGAATCTCGGCCGGATCCTCTGCGGTAGATATATTGATATCCGGCTTGTTCAGAATGTTCAGGCACGTGTAAAGCGACACCGTTTTGCCCGAGCCGGTTGGACCGGTGACCAGCACCATCCCGTACGGCCTTTGCACGGCATCCAACAACACCTGCCTTTGTTCCGGTTCATAGCCAAGCGCGTCGATGCCCATTTTGGCTTGCGAGGCATCCAAAATCCGCATCACGATCTTCTCGCCGAACAACGTTGGCAACGTGCTGACGCGAAAGTCGATCGCGCGCGTCCCGGATAGCGCAAGCTTCATTCGGCCGTCTTGAGGCACGCGTTTCTCTGCAATATCCAGCTTTGACAAGACTTTGATGCGCGTGGATAGGCGTTCCTTAACTGCCAGAGGTGGTTGGGCCACTTCGCGCATCTGACCGTCAAGCCGGAACCTGACGCGGTAGAACTTTTCATAAGGCTCTAGATGTATGTCGGACGCACCTTCGCCGATCGCATCGAGAAGCAGCTTCTGCAGGAATCGCACTACCGGCGCATCATCGACTTCGGCGGCGGCTGCTGCATCCTCGGCAGAAACCTCGCCGGGCTCAGTAAGCATCCCGAAGTCGATCTCTTCGCCGCCGCCGGACATCGTGTCGAGCGCCTGCGCGACGCTCTGCGCCTGCGCCTCGACGTGGCGCATCAATTTGTCGTGCTCAACGACAATTACGTCGATCGCGAGCTGCGTTTGAAACTTAATCTGATCGAGTGCGTGCGTGTTGGTGGGGTCGGAGACGGCGACGGCGAGGCGATTTCCGCGCTTGCGCAGCGCGAGCACGCGCAGCGATGCCACCAATTTCTTGTCGATGATGTCTTTGGGTAACTGCTCGATATCGACTGCGCTCAAGTCGAGCAACGCATGGCCGAACGTGTCGGCCGCGAACTTGGCGATTGCCGCCGCCGACAGGCCCGTGACATCGACCGAGCCGACCAGCTCATCGATGAACTGCGTGTTGCCCTGCGTCGCTTTGCGCGCGAAATTTTCCGCACGATCAGCCCGTAACTTACCTTGCTGAACGAGCGCGCGCGCGAGGCCGGTGAGGGCGCCAACGGCAGCCGCAGATCCTTGTATTACGGTGGACATTAGGTTCTCGGTATCCCAACCTCTGACCGGGTTTGGCGGAGCTCGAGCAAAAACAGAGTTCGAGCAATTTGAACCGCCAAGTTATAGCCGGCCCGCCCCTCCGCCGAAGGCGAAAGATACCGCCGATAAGCCGTGGATTTGTAACCCTAAACTACCGCAAACCGGGCAAGACGATCGGCGCGGCCACGGCGAGAAGCGCGACAGGCCTATTGGAAAAAATGGAGTATTCGAAGTGAAACGGGCGGGATATGGTCGGGGTGAGAGGATTTGAACCTCCGACTCCTGCGTCCCGAACGCAGTACTCTACCAGGCTGAGCTACACCCCGACGATCGACCTCTGCCTCGCAAACAACTGTCGCGAACTAACGCTTGCGATCCATCGCAAAGTCGATCAAGTGTATCAAGGAATCCTTGAAAACCGTCGCCGGCAGCTCGTATAGCGCGTCGCGCGCGGCGCGCGCTTCGTGCTCGGCAAGCGCACGCGAATAGTCGAGCGAGCCATTGTCAGCAACAATGCGGGCGACCGCGGAAAAATCCCCGCGGCCTTCGCGCACCGCCGCCGTAACGAAGTCCCGCTGCGCCGGCGCCGCGCAACGCAGCGCATGAATCAGCGGCAAGGTCATTTTCCCTTCGCGTAGATCGTCACCGAGCCGCTTGCCTATTTCTGCGCTGTTGCCCGAGTAGTCGAGCACGTCGTCGATAATCTGAAATGCCTTTCCGAGGGACGCGCCGTAGTGTGCGCATCTGTCCTCGACCTCGACATTAGAGCCCGCGATCACCGCGGCGATCCGTGCCCCCGCTTCGAATAAAGTTGCAGTCTTGCGCTCGACCACCTCAAAGTAACGGTCTTCATTGACCGAAGGATCGTGGATGTTAAGCAACTGCAGCACTTCGCCCTCGGCGATTCGATTGGTGGCATCCGCCATGATGTGCATCACGCGCGCACTCCCCGCTTGAACCATCATCTGAAAAGACCGGGAGTACAGAAAGTCGCCCACCAGCACGCTGGCAGCATTGCCGAACATCGAATTGGCAGTCGCGCGGCCGCGACGCAAGTCTGATTCATCAACGACATCGTCGTGCAGCAGCGTGGCGGTGTGAATGAATTCAATCACAGCAGCCAAATCGACGTGTCTGTCTCCGCGGTAGCCGAGCGCGCGCGCCATTAGTAGCAACACTGCAGGACGTAGCCGCTTGCCCCCGGCACTGACGATGTATTCCGAAATCGTCTTGATGAGTGCAACATCGGAGTCGAGACGGGCCCGAATAGTTCGATCCACCAACAGCATGTCGGTGCTAATCGGGTCCAGTACTTCGTGCATGCCGCCGGCGGTGTGCGCAGCACAGCGCACTTCGCCGTTGGCGGAAGAAACCGCGGTAGCGAAGTCCGTCATCGGTTAATTATAGGTGCGCGGCGCGAGCGCCCATCCGCCGTTGACGCAGTTTTGCGAAGGGTGACATAATCCATGGCTTTTTCCAGGCCGAACTTTTGGAAATTGCGATGCGAGATTCGGCCGGCACGCAGGGAGTTCTGATGTACGCAGTCATCAAATCGGGCGGTAAGCAGTACCGCGTCGCCGCAGGCGACACCGTCAAGATTGAATCCGTTCCGGGTGACGTTGGCAAGCAGCTGAAGCTAACTGATGTGCTCACGATAGCTGATGGCGAAAATGTTCGTTTCGGTGCGCCTTTCATAGCGGGCGCTGCGGTCTTGGCAACAGTGATGGGACACGGGCGCCACGACAAGGTAACGATCTTCAAGATGCAGCGCCGCAAGCATTTTCAGAAGCACGGCGGGCACCGGCAGAATTACACCGAGGTTCGAATCGATAGCATCGGTTAGTTCAGGGAGCAGGCCCGCGCGGCCGTGCGGCAACCGATTGCGTAAAGAGAAAGTTCGAAAGACATGGCACACAAAAAAGCAGGCGGCTCTTCACGAAACGGGCGGGATTCGCAGTCCAAGCGACTTGGCGTTAAGGTATTCGGCAATCAGGCGATAACGGCCGGGGCGATTATCGTGCGCCAGCGCGGAACTCAATTTCATCCGGGCGAAAACGTAGGCATCGGACGTGACCACACGTTGTTTTCGCTGGTAAACGGCACGGTGCAATTCGACGTTCGCGGCGCCAAGAATCGGCGTGTCGTCAGAGTGCAGCCCAAGACCGCCGCCGTCTGAGGTTTAGCGAACGCATCGAATTCGCATAATTTAGCTTGAAGCCCTGCCGCTCGCGGCGGGGCTTTTTATTTTCAGGGCCGCATTTGAAATTTGTTGACGAAGCGACGATCGAAATTGCAGCCGGCAACGGCGGCGACGGTTGCGCTTCGTTCCGGCGGGAAAAGTTCATTCCCAAGGGCGGGCCTGATGGCGGCGACGGCGGCCGCGGCGGTAGTGTTTGGGTGGCCGCCGACCGCAATATCAATACGCTGATCGATTTCCGGTACGCGCGCAAACATCAGGCAAAAAACGGCGAGAAAGGACGCGGTGCCGACTGCTACGGCGCGGCCGGTGCCGACATCAATCTGCGCGTTCCGGTCGGGACGGTCATCAGCGACGCCGAGACCGGTGAAAAACTGGTCGACATGGTCGCGCACGGACAGCGCGCGTTACTGGCGCGAGGTGGTCGCGGGGGCATCGGCAATCTGCACTTCAAATCGAGTATCAATCGCACACCGCGTCAATTCACTAAAGGCGAGGCTGGAGAGCGGCGCAAGCTCGCCATGGAGCTGCGCGTCCTGGCCGATGTTGGATTGCTCGGCTTGCCAAACGCGGGCAAGTCGACTCTGATCCGGGCAGTGTCGAATGCTCGTCCGAAGGTGGCGGACTATCCATTTACGACGTTGCATCCGCATCTGGGGGTCGTTCGTGTCGGCTCGGAGCAGAGCTTTGTGATCGCTGATGTTCCGGGGTTGATTGAGGGTGCTGCCGACGGAGCCGGTCTGGGCCACCAGTTCTTGCGTCATTTGAGTAGAACGGATGTCCTGCTGCATCTGGTCGATTGCATGCCGCCGAATGGTGAAGATCCGGTACGTGGTGCGCGCGCCATTGCTGCCGAGCTGCGTAAGTACGACAAGAAGCTGTATCGAAAGCCGCGCTGGTTCGTGTTGAACAAGATAGATTTAGTGCCGGTAGAGGAGCGCGATGGCTTGTTACGTGAATTTCGCCGGCGATTGCGAACCAAGATGCCCCTTTTCGCGGTCTCCGCCGCCACGGGTGAAGGATGTCGCGAACTAGTCTCCGCGCTTGCGACTTTTCTTTTTATGCAACGGCGGAGGGGTTCGAAACTGGAAGATCACGTCGACGCGCCCTTCAGCGACGACACGGAAGCTGTCCAGGCCCGCGCATGAGATCGTTCGTCGCCGTCGCGCGCCGGGTGGTCGTAAAGATCGGCAGCAGCTCGGTAACGACGGAAGGGCGCGGACTGGACCGGGCTGCTATCGACAGCTGGGCGCGCCAGATCGCCGCGCTGCATGCAGACGGCAAGCAGGTGCTGTTGGTGTCGAGCGGTGCGATCGCCGAAGGCATGCAGCGCCTCGGCTGGAAGCGCCGCCCGCACGAAATTCACGAACTGCAGGCGGCGGCCGCGGTTGGACAGATGGGGCTGGCGCAGGCGTACGAAGCAAGTTTTCGCGCGCACGGCCTGCGGACTGCGCAGGTGCTGTTGACGCATACCGATCTGGCGGACCGTGCGCGCTATCTGAATGCGCGCTCGACACTGTTTACTTTGCTTAAGTTGGGCGTTGTGCCGGTGATTAACGAAAACGACACCGTCGTCACTGATGAAATCAAGTTCGGCGACAACGACACGCTCGGGGCGTTGGTAGCCAACCTGGTTGAAGCCGATGCGCTGATTATTCTGACCGATCAGGAGGGAATCTATTCGAGTGACCCGCGCCGCGATGCGAGTGCGACCGTCATCAGCGAAGCAATGGCCGGCGATCCCTCACTTGAAGCTGTTGCCTCAGGCGCCGGAAGCGCCACCGCGCGCGGCGGCATGATTACCAAGGTGATGGCAGCCAAGCGTGCCGCGCGTAGCGGTGCGCACACGATCATCGCCGCGAGTTGCGAGCCGGATGTTTTGATTCGGCTTGCGCAAGGCGAAGCGATCGGCTCGCAGCTGATCGCGGGTACTGCCGTGTTGACCGCACGCAAACAATGGCTGGCGAGCCATTTGCAATGTCGCGGGCAAGTAACGATTGACGACGGCGCCGCACGCGCGTTGACCGCGGCGGGAAAGAGCTTGCTTCCGATTGGCGTGATTGAGGTGAAAGGCGAGTTTCAACGCGGTGACGTAGTCGCGTGCGTCGATGCTCTGGGGCGCGAGGTCGCGCGCGGCCTCGCAAATTATTCGAGTGCACAAAGCAGGCTGATTGCTCGCAGGCCGACCACGGACATCGAGAGCGTTCTGGGCTTTATCGAAGAGCCCGAGCTGATACATCGCGACAACCTAGTCCTCACCTAATGGCATTTACCGCACGAGTGCCGAATTAGGCGGCCTCGCTCGGCGGGTCGCCGGCTGCGATCCCGCTGACCATCGTCGAAGGTTTATCGATAGCGGCTGGGCGGGTGTGCAGCGGCTTGTTTTGACCGCGGACGGGTTTAAACACGAAGCGCGACAACTCCAGTAAAGCCTGCTGGTAGACCTCGCGCTTGAACTCGATGACCGCATCCAATGGAACCCAGTAGTTATGCCAACGCCAGGCGTCGAATTCCGGATGAGCGCTCGCGCGCAGCCGAACGTCGCAGTCACGCGCGGTGAGTCGAAGCAGAAACCAGATCTGCTTCTGGCCGCGATAGTTGCCGCGCAGCTCCCGCCGA
>DATLOA010000230.1:0-8287 GCA_035536515.1 Burkholderiaceae bacterium
TTTCCGTCGCTTTTTTCCGAATCCTCCGCAGCAGCCGCAGCCGCGCCAGGGTCCGCAGCAACCGGCGCCTCGGCGCGACCTTCCGCGCGGCCTAGGCTCGGGCTTCATCCTTTCACCTGACGGTTACGTAATGACCAACGCCCACGTTGTGCGCGGCGGCGATGACATCACGGTCACCACGTCCGACCGGCGCGAGTTCAAGGCCAAAGTGATCGGCGCCGACACGCGTACCGATGTGGCATTGCTGAAGATCGAAGCAACCGGATTGCCGGCCGTGCGCCTGGGGGATCCGAACAAACTGCGCGTCGGCGAGTGGGTCGTTGCAATTGGCTCGCCGTTCGGGCTCGAGAACACGGTGACCGCCGGAATCGTTAGCGCGAAGTCGCGCGACACCGGAGATTTTCTGCCCTTCATCCAGACCGACGTCGCGGTCAATCCGGGCAATTCGGGCGGCCCGCTGATCAACATGCGTGGCGAGGTTGTCGGCATTAACTCGCAGATCTTCACCACCTCTGGTGCGTTCAACGGCATCTCCTTCGCTATTCCGATCGACGAAGCCAACAACGTTCAGCAGCAGTTGCGCACCGCCGGGCGCGTAATTCGCGGTCGCATCGGCGTCGGCATCGAAGCCGTATCGCGCGAGGTGGCCACCGCAATCGGACTGAAGGGACCGCAGGGGGCGATCGTCACCAGTGTCGACAAGGATGGCCCCGCGCAGAAAGCGGGTGTCGAGCCGGGTGATGTCATCCTGCGCTTCGACGGCAAAGCCATCGATCGCGCCAGCGATCTGCCGCGCTTCGTCGGTGGCACAAAGCCGGGCTCCGCCGTCAACATGACGGTCTATCGCAAGGGCAACGAGCGTCAGCTGCCGATAACCGTTGTTGAACTTCCTGCGGAGACGCGTGTTGCCAGCGCGCGACCGTCAGAGTCACAACGCGCACCGTCGCCGGCCAACGTATTGGGGCTCGGCGTTTCAAATCTGTCAGCCGAGCGCCAGAAGGAGTTGGGACTGCGCAGTGGTGTTCAGGTCGATAGCGTCGACGGCGTAGCGGCGGCATCTGGTCTGCGCGCCGGCGACTTGATTTTGCAGTTGAACAACGTCGACGTACAAAACGCGCAGCAATTCAATGAAGCCGTCGCGAAACTCGATGCCAAACGCGACGTTGCGGTACTGGTACGAAGAGGCGATGCTTCGCGCTTTGTAATCATTCGGCGGTAAATCAGACTCAGCGCGGTAAAATCCGCGCCCCATACCGCGAGGGGGTGTCTTAACGGTCACCCCCTCTTTCTTTGCCACCTGATGCAGCACATCCGAAACTTCTCGATCATCGCGCACATCGATCACGGCAAATCGACGCTGGCAGACCGGCTGATTCAGCGCTGCGGCGGCTTGACTGATCGCGAGATGGAAGCGCAGGTGCTCGACTCAATGGACCTTGAGCGCGAGCGCGGCATTACGATCAAGGCGCAAACTGCGGCGCTCGAGTACATCGCGGCCGACGGCGGTAAGTACAACCTGAACCTGATCGACACGCCCGGCCACGTCGATTTTTCGTACGAGGTCAGCAGATCGCTGTCGGCGTGCGAAGGCGCATTGCTGGTGGTCGACGCTACGCAGGGCGTCGAAGCGCAGACTGTGGCCAACTGCTACACCGCGCTCGAGCTTGGCGTCGAAGTGCTGCCGGTGTTAAACAAGATGGATCTTGCATCGGCGAACCCGGACGAAGCCGCGGCCGAGATCGAAGATGTGATCGGCCTGGATGCGACCGATGCAATCCGTATCAGCGCGAAAACCGGGCAGGGCATCGACGACGTCCTGCAGAGAATCATTGAGCGCGTGCCGCCGCCGAAGGGCGACGCTGACGCCCCGTTGCAAGCGTTGATCATCGATTCGTGGTTCGATAACTACGTCGGCGTCGTGGTGCTGGTGCGCGTGTTCAACGGCGTGCTCCGTCCGCGCGACAAGATTCTGCTAATGGCCAGCGGCGCGACTCATCTGGTCGAGCAGGTGGGCGTGTTCACGCCAAAAGCGCGAGCGCGAGACGAGCTATCGGCCGGCGCGGTGGGTTTCGTTATCGCCGGCATTAAGGAACTGCGCGACGCCCATGTCGGCGACACGATCACGCTAACCGGTAAACCCGCAGCATTGCCGCTGCCGGGCTTCAAGGAAGCCAAGCCCCAAGTTTTCGCCGGACTGTTTCCGGTCGAGGCCAATCAATACGAAGCGCTACGCGATGCGCTGACTAAGCTGCAACTGAACGACTCGGCACTGCATTTCGAGCCCGAGGTGTCGCAGGCTTTGGGCTTTGGGTTTCGTGCTGGCTTCCTTGGCCTGCTGCACATGGACATCGTGCAGGAGCGGCTCGAGCGCGAATACGACATGGCGCTGATCACGACTGCGCCCTCGGTCGTATACGAAGTCGTGTTGCGT
Organism: Burkholderiaceae bacterium; assembly: GCA_035536515.1. GTDB lineage: Bacteria > Pseudomonadota > Gammaproteobacteria > Burkholderiales > Burkholderiaceae_F > JACCZX01. The sequence continues at coordinate 2,432 of DATLOA010000230.1, forward strand.
GACGGCACCGTCCTATCGGTCGAAAATCCGTCGAAGCTGCCCGACCCGGCGCGCATTGAAGAAATTCGCGAGCCGATCGTCAGCGTGACGATCTTCGTGCCGCAGGAATACGTCGGCCCGGTGATTACCCTTGCGACCGGCAAGCGTGGTGTGCAAACCAACATGGCGTATCACGGCCGTCAGGTGCACCTGACCTACGACTTGCCGCTGGCGGAGATCGTTCTCGACTTTTTCGATCGGCTCAAGTCGGTATCACGCGGCTACGCGTCCATGGACTACGCGTTCAAAGAGTACCGGCCGGCGGATGTTGTCAGAGTCGACATGCTGATCAACGGCGACCGCGTCGATGCACTCGCGGCGATCGTTCACCGGGTCAATGCGCAGTATCGTGGACGTGAAATCGCCGCCAAGATGCGCAAGCTGATCCCGCGTCAGATGTACGACGTCGCTATCCAGGCCGCTATCGGCGCCAACATCATTGCGCGCGAGAACGTTAAAGCGCTGCGCAAGAACGTTCTGGCCAAATGCTATGGCGGCGACATCACACGCAAGAAAAAGCTGCTCGAGAAACAAAAGGCGGGGAAGAAAAGAATGAAGCAGGTGGGCACGGTGGAGATTCCGCAGGAGGCGTTCTTGGCGATCCTGCAAGTAGACGAAAAGTAAATGAGCCAATGAACTTCGCGCTGATCCTTTTCGTTCTGACCGTGTTTACGGGGGTGCTCTATGCGGCAGACAAACTCGTGTTTCGCCCGCAACGGCGTGCGAAGGCAGCGCGGCTGCTGGCCGATTTCGACACGCGCAACCGTGCTGCACTCGACCGGCACGAGCCGATCGTCGAGCAGGAGCGCAAAAGCCTCGAAGACGGAACTGTGCGACAGCCCGCATGGCTCGAATACACCGCGAGCTTTTTTCCGGTCATCCTCGCGGTGTTTTTGCTGCGCTCGTTCCTGTTCGAACCGTTTCGAATTCCTTCAGGCTCAATGGTGCCGACGCTTGAAATTGGCGATCTGATCCTGGTCAACAAGTACGAATACGGAATCCGGCTGCCGGTGATCAACAAGAAGGTGGTCGAGCTCGGCCAGCCGAAGCGCGGCGACGTGATGGTGTTCCGCTATCCGCTAAATACCACGCAGGATTACATTAAGCGCGTGGTGGGACTGCCCGGCGACCGCATCGAGTACGTCAACAAGCAACTGACGATCAACGGTCAGCCAGTGTCGATCGAAAAGATCGAGCCGTATTACGACGCCGAGCGGATGCGCAGCTACCCGCAATTTATTGAGCGGTTTAGCGACTCGTCGCATCGCGCTATCGTGGATGATTCGTTTTCGCCGGGAATGAGCCGGGAAGCACCCGGTAACACTCACCCGGGCGCTTGCCAATACAGCGGGAGCGGGGTGGTCTGCCGGGTCCCGGCCGGGCACTATTTCATGATGGGAGACAATCGGGACAACAGCGAGGACTCCCGCTTTTGGGGCTTCGTACCAGACGAAAACATTGTCGGTCGAGCCTTCTTCATCTGGATGAATTTTGGCAATATGGGCCGCATTGGGAGCTTCCAGTAGCCGGGTGACGGCAGAACGTTGAAAATGTTAAAAAAAATGACACGTAACAAAGGGGTGGTAGCCGGCCGTGGGGGTTTGGTCGCGCGTCAGCGCGGCCTCAGCCTGATCGGGCTTTTTCTGGTCGGCATTATCGTGGTCGCGTTGATCGCGCTCGGGTTTAAGGTGGTCCCGGCGGTGGTCGAATACATCGCGATCGAACGCGCGGTTCAGAAAATCAAGAATGAAGGCACGACGGTGCGCGAGTTGCAGGCGGCGTTCGACCGGCATGCGACGATCGACGACATCACGTCGATCAGCAGCCGTGATCTCGATATCACGAAGGAGGGCGATCGGATCGTGATCAGCTACGCGTACGCGAAGAAAGTGCCGATCACCGACACCGTAGCTCTCGTGATCGACTTTTCGGGTACGACGCGTGACCGGCCGCGCCGGGATGTTCCTTAGCGATGCGCAGGGAAAAAAATGGACTTGACGGCGCTTGAGGAGCGCCTGGGCTACACCTTCGTCCAGCGCACGCTGATCGAACAGGCCGTTACCCATCGCAGCCACGGCGCGGTTCACAACGAGCGACTCGAGTTTCTCGGCGACGCAATCTTGAACTGCGCTGTTGCGCAATTGCTGTATGCCAAGTATGCACGGCTGAACGAAGGTGATTTGTCGCGACTGCGCTCCAATTTGGTCAAGCAGTCATCGCTTGCGTCCGTCGCTGAAAGACTGGTGCTATCGGAGTTCATGCGGCTGGGCGAAGGTGAGATGAAAAGCGGCGGCTTTCGCCGACCATCGATTCTTGCAGACACGATGGAAGCAATCTTCGGCGCTATTTTTGTCGATCAGGGATTCGACGCGGCGCGCACCGTGATCAGCAAATTGTTTGAGCCGGTGCTGAAGACGGTCGATCCCAAGACGCTCGGCAAGGACAGCAAAACGCTGCTGCAGGAGTATCTGCAGGGAAAACGGATCGCGTTGCCGGTGTACATCGTCGTCGAAACGCGCGGCGCCGCTCACAGTCAGGAATTCGAAGTCGAATGCTCGATTCCGAAGCTTGAGATCAGCGTGAGGGGCAGCGGGCGCAGCCGGCGTGCTGCCGAGCAATCGGCCGCCAAGCTCGCGTTTGAGGCGGCGCAGCACGCGATCGCACATCTCGGACGTCGCTCGCGGAAGAAGGCGGCTGGTGCACCTGCGAGCGATGCCGCTTCTGCGGATTCGACGGCGCCGGCAGACGCTACGCAAACCGCCTGATCAGTGGCAGGCGCTCAGCAAGCGGAGATTGTGTTGCCTGCCGCCGTGCGTCCGGTCGGCATGGTCGCAATCGTCGGCCGGCCGAACGTTGGAAAATCGACTTTGGTAAATGCGCTGGTGGGTGAGCGCGTCAGCATCACATCGCGCAAGCCGCAGACGACGCGTGACCGCGTGCTTGGCGTCCGCACCGACAACGATGCGCAATACATCTTCGTCGATACCCCCGGTTTTCAGCGTCGGCACCGCAACGCGCTGAATCGCCGGATGAACTCCACCGTCACCAGCGCGCTGGTCGACGTTGATGCGGTGGTGCTGGTGATCGAGGCCAGCCGATGGACGGAGGACGATGTGCAGATGTTGACGTTGCTTTCTCCAAAATCTGCTAACGAGCCTGGCAACGTTATTCTCGCGATCAACAAGTCTGATTTGATGCCCGAGCGCGATCAGTTGCTGCCGCTGATGGCAGACTCGATGCAGCGCTATCCATTCCGAGCGATCGTGCCCGTCAGCGCTGAAAAATTGCGTCAGCTTGATGATCTGTTGCAGGAGATTCGCCCGCTGCTACCCGACGGGTTGCCGCTGTTTGATGCCGAGCAATACACCGATCGGAACGTGCGCTTTCTCGCTGCCGAATCGGTGCGCGAAAAGGCATATCGATTGTTGGGCGACGAGTTGCCGTACGGAATCGCGGTTACGATTGACCGCTGGGAGGAATCGCGCGCGGTACCGCAGATTGCCGCGACGCTGCTCGTCGAACGCGACGCGCACCGACCGATTGTGATCGGCAAGGACGGTGCGAAGCTGCGGGAAATCTCGCGGCTGGCGCGTGCTGACATCGAACAGATGCTCGGCAAGCCGGTGTTTCTGGAAGTATGGGTGCGCGTACGGCGCGGCTGGAGCGACGATGCACGCGCACTGAAGAGCCTCGGCTATGAGTGAACTCGCCGAGATCGCCGGCGGCGCTGTGCCGGACAACGCTATTCAGAGGCCGGCGCGGCGCCGCATCGGTGACTCCAGGATCGATAACCAGCCCGGCTTCGTTCTGCACTCGTACGCCTGGCGCGAAACCAGCCTGATTGTGGAAACATTCACGCGCGAGTTCGGCCGGGTGGCCGTCGTAGCGCGGGGGGCAAAGCGTCCGACGTCGCAGTTTCGTGGATTGCTATCGCCGTTCAATCCAATCGCGTTGTCGTGGAGCGGAAGGAACGAAATCAAGACGCTGGTACGCGCCGAATGGCTAGGCGGCATGCAGCCGCTGCGGGGGGACTCTCTGCTGGCGGCGTTTTACGCGAATGAGCTGCTCGTGCGTTTGCTGGCGCGCGGCGACGCGCATCCGCAAACGTTCGGCAGCTATGTCGAGCTGTTGCGATCGCTGACGGGTCAGGCACGCCATGACGCAGCGCTGCGTATCTTTGAGCTCGATTTGCTGCAGGACATCGGCTATGCAATGCCACTCGATCGCTGCACAGAAGGCGGCGCGATCGATGCGCGCTCGCAGTATGCGTATGCGGGAGGACACGGTGCGCGGCGTGTCGATGCGAATCTCGCCAGGGAAACCGACGGCGGCACCGTCAGCGGCGGCACGCTGATCGCGATGGCCGCACGAGATTTCGCGCGTCCGCAGGTCGTGGCGGAAAGCAAGACGTTGTTGCGGCAAGTGATTCGCTACCACCTCGACGGCAAGCCGCTGAACACGCGACGCATTCTGCAGGACCTGAGGCAGCTGTGATGCGACGCCAATGACCAAACTGAGCGTGAATCTGAACAAGGTGGCGCTGGTACGAAACACCCGCAGCAACGGAATGCCGAGCGTCGTGCACGCCGCCCGCATCGCACTCGAAGCCGGCGCCGACGGCATCACTGTGCATCCGCGCCCCGATGGACGCCATGTACGCGCGCCCGACGTTGCCGAACTCGCCAAGCTGCTGCGCGACTGGCCGGCGGCCGAATTCAACGTCGAGGGAAATCCGTCGCATGGCCTGTTGGAGTATGTGCAGCAAGTGCGTCCTCAGCAGTGCACGTTCGTGCCGGATGAGTCGGGTGCATTCACGTCCGACCACGGATGGAACCTGCCAGCGCAGATCGAAGAGCTGCGGCCGATGATCGCGCAGGCCAAATCGCTCGGCGTGCGCGTCAGCTTGTTTATGGATCCGATGCCAGAGGCGATGCAGCACGCGGCGGCCGCCGGTGCGGACCGCGTCGAACTTTATACGGAGCCGTATGCCAAGGCGTTCGGAACGTCGAAACAAGGCGAGACATTGGCGCGCTACACCGCTGCGGCGAAAGAGGCGTTGAGGTACGGGGTGGGCGTCAATGCCGGTCATGACTTGAATCGCGGCAATCTGGGTGCGTTTCTGGGTGCGGTTCCCGGCGTGTCCGAAGTATCGATCGGACACGCGCTGATCTCTGACGCGCTAGAGCTCGGTTTGGGGCCGGCTGTGCGTGCGTATCAGGCGGAGATTCGCAAGGCGCAAGCGGGAATGCGCCATCTATGATTTTCGGAGTCGGCATCGACATCGTTGAGATTGATCGCATTGCTGCCAGCTATTCGCGTTTCGGTGAGCGTTTTGCGCAGCGAATACTCGGAGCACGGGAGTTCGAGCGCTTTCAGGTTCGCCGCGCACGATCGGACAGGCGCGGGTTGGCGTTTCTGTCGACGCGGTTTGCCGCCAAGGAAGCAGTAGCCAAGGCGCTCGGGCTCGGCATGCGCTCACCCATGCGCTGGCACGCGGTCGAAATTCTGAACGACGCATCGGGACGTCCGCTCGCTTCGGTGCACGCGGACCTGCGGCGATTCGTCGAGCGGCATCGCTTGCGACTGCATGTGTCACTGACCGACGAGAGAGCGACTGCCGCGGCTTACGCCATCGCTGAAGTGATCGAATGACTGGGCTCGGGCCGGTGGCGGTCGGAGTGGAGGGAACCTCGTTGACCGCGGCCGATCGTGAGCGATTGCTGCATCCGCTCGCCGGCATGGTGATTTTGTTCGCTGCCAATTACGAGTCGCCCGACCAATTGATTCGTCTGTGCAGCGAAATTCACTCACTTCGAA
>DATLOA010000231.1:0-6910 GCA_035536515.1 Burkholderiaceae bacterium
ACCAGATACTTCATCTTCTGCGCTTCGCTGCCCCACGCGAGCAGGATTGCGCATACCGGACAGTTATTGACACTGATAATGGTGGACGTCGCACCGTCGCCAGCCGCGATTTCTTCGAGCGCAATCGCCAACGCCGTGCTGTCCATTCCAGCTCCGCCGTACTCTTCAGGTACTGCGATGCCGAACGTTCCGAGCGCGGCGAGCTCGGCCAGTGCTTCCTTCGGAAAAGTGGAGTTGCGATCCCATTCCGCGGCAAACGGCGCGAGCCGGGTCGCGGCAAAGTCACGCAGTGAATCGTGCAACAGTCGATGCTCGTCAGTGCGCATCGCGCTTCATTAAACGATTTTGCGTCCGCCCTTGTACGACAGCCACTCAACGCGCCGTTTTAGGACAATGCCGACGATGGTGCCCGCAATAAGCGCGGCCAGCAACAGCGGGCCGCCGCCGATCACAGTGATGACGAGCACCACATCGCGTGCGCAGCCGAGGAAGCGATAGCCCGGGCACCATAGAAAGCTGACGTAGGCGCCCAGCGCAAGCCACGTCAGGACCGCGACCGCGAGCGCGCGCGACAGCGATTGCTTGATGCCGGCGATATTGCTCGCTGCCTTGCGATACATCACCAAGGCGAACAGCATCGACAGCAAGCCGGGAACGATGACGAACACCCAAGTCGGCACGCCGGCCTCGTCCGCGAAGTTGCGCATCACAACTTCCACCAGCCCGGCACCGAGCAGAGTGCAAATTCCAAACACGAGTGTCGCGAAAACGGCTATCGGCATGGCGTCAGGCTCTTGCGCGTGCGGTCACTTCGATCTCGATTTTCATCCGTGCGTCGACCAGGCCGCAGACGATCGCCGTCGCAGCCGGTCGTGCCTGCGCAAAGTAGCGGCCGAAGATCGGCGCCAATGACTGGAAGGATGCAGCATCGGTCAGGTAATAGTGCACGCGAACCACGTCGTCGAGCGTGCAGCCGGCATCACCCAGTGCCGCCGAGATGTTGCGGAAACATTGGTGCGTTTGCAAGATGAGGTCGTCATCGATCGTCATCGCCGCGTAATCGAACCCGGTGGTTCCAGATACGTGCACATAGTCGCCGTCCACAACCGCGCGGCTGTAACCCGCCGTCGCTTCAAACGACGAGCCCGATGAGATCAGCCGGCGTTGCTGCGACGTCGCTACCAAGACAACTGCTCGCCGTTGTAGTTAATGAACTTTCCGTTTGAAGAATCGTTGGCCAACGCGAGAATCCGGCGCATGCCTTCGACGCTTGTTTTGACGTCGATGTCGGCGCTGCCGCCGCCCATGTCGGTACGCACCCAACCCGGGTGAAACGCGATGCAGACAACGCCTTGCGGGCCGTACTCGAGACTGGCGGTCCGCAGTGCCGCGTTCAACGCTGCCTTGCTAACGCGATAAAGCCAGTTTGCCGTGTTGGTCATCAACGACAACGATCCCATGCGGCTCGACACCACCGCCAGCTTGCCGCGCGCCGCAACCAGCGCCGGCGCCAATATAGGAATCAGTTGCATCGGCGCGCGCACGTTGGTATGCATCACAGCATCGAAGTCCAAGCCGCCGGGCGATGTGATGGCCTGGCCGCGTGGGCCGGCGACTCCTGCGTTGATCACCGCGACGTCAATTTTTTCATTTGCCATTTTTTCGCCGAAGTCGAGCACAGCGCCTTCGTCGACCATGTCGAGCACTATCGGCTTGGCACCCAGCTCGCGCAACGTTGCCCCCGACTCGGGTGTTCGGTGCGTCGCGATCACGCGGTTGCCCGCGGATGTGTACTGTCTAACGAACTCAAGGCCGATTCCGCGCGATGCTCCGACGATCAAAACAGTGGCCATCAGCGCTCAGCCTGAACGAGCCGCACCGCCAGCGCGGCGAACAGCGCGCCGCCGACCGCGTTCAACACGCGACGGGTGACGAGGCTCGCACCAAAGGCGCGCATCCGATGCGCCAGTGCCACCAGTGCCAACAAGAATAGTGCGCCGCCTGCGATGAACACGGCGCCGAGAAACATAAACGCAAGTGTCTTGTCCGGTGCGTTAACGGAAATGAACTGTGGCAACAGTGCGAGGAAGAACAAAGCGACTTTAGGATTCAATACGTTGGTCAAGAATCCCTGCGCAAAAACGTGCGTTGCTGGCGCCGGTGGCGAGGCAGCAAGCGTGCTGTCCCCGCCGCGTACCGATGCGCGCATCATTCCCCACGCAAGCCACAGCAAGTACGCGGCGCCAATCCATTTGATGGTGGTGAATGCAAGCGCCGACGCAGCCAGCAGCGCCGCAAGCCCAAGCGCTGCAGCGAGCGTATGCACGACGCAACCCGCTGTAATTCCGAGCGCTGCGGCCACGCCGGTACGCCATCCGTGCTGCAGCGTGCGGCTCAGCGTGAACAGCATGTCGACGCCGGGTGTCGCATTAAGCACGAGCCCAGTCGCAATGAACAGCGGCAGATCCTCAGTTCCTAACACTTTCCGAACATGCTAAAAAAGTTCAACCGCCATTGCAGTCGCTTCGCCGCCGCCGATGCAAAGGGCCGCGACACCGCGCTTACCACCGGTTTTCTTTAATGCGCCGAGCAGCGTCGTAACGATGCGCGCGCCCGAGGCGCCGATGGGGTGCCCAAGTGCGCACGCCCCGCCGTGCACATTGACTTTGTCGTGCGGCAAGTTGAGCTCTTTCATCGCGGCCATCGTTACGGCCGCAAACGCCTCGTTGATCTCCCACAGATCGACGTCGCTTATTTTCCAGCCGACCTTTTTTAGCAGCTTTTCGATCGCGCCAATCGGTGCGGTCGAGAACCATTCGGGCGCTGCGGCATGCACCGTATGCCCGTGCACGCGTGCGATCGGCCGCGCGGGCCCATTTTCCGCGGATGATTGCCGCATCATCACCAGGGCTGCTGCGCCGTCGGAGATCGATGATGCATTCGCTGCGGTGATCGTGCCGTCCTTCTTGAACGCGGGCTTCAAGCCGCGGATTTTGTCTAGCTTCGCTTTAAATGGCTGCTCATCTTTGCTCACGTCAACGCTACTGCCTTTGCCGGCAACCGCCACCGGCGCAATCTCCCATGCGAAGCTGCCGTCGTTGTTCGCCTTGATAGCGCGCTCGGTCGACGCGATCGCAAACGCGTCTTGCTGCTCGCGCGTAAAGCAGTATTTGGCCACGCAGTCTTCCGCGAACACGCCCATTGCCTTTCCGCGCTGATACGCGTCTTCCAGGCCGTCGAGCGCCATGTGATCGAACGTCGTCACAGCTCCGTAGCGATAGCCCTTGCGTGCGTTGACCATTAGGTGCGGCGCATTGGTCATGCTTTCCATGCCGCCGGCAACGATGACGTCGGCGCTGCCCGCTGCGAGCATGTCGTGCGCGAACATCATCGCGCGCATGCCGGAGCCGCACATCTTTGACAGCGTCACCGCCCCGACCGATTGCGGAAGACCGGCGCCCAGCACCGCCTGGCGCGCCGGTGCCTGGCCTTGCCCCGCCATCAGGCAGCAGCCCATCAGTGCTTCGTCGACAGCGTCGCCTGCGATGCCGGCGCGCTCGACCGCGGCCTTGATCGCAACGGCGCCGAGCTGATGCGCCTGAAGTGAAGAAAAATCGCCGAGCAGACCGCCGATCGGAGTGCGGGCAGCAGAGACGATGACGATTGGATCGTTCATGACGTCAGGTGGCTTTCAATCAGGCAATCGATGAACCGGATTTTGCCGCATGGCGCCCCGCAAAGCGCACGTTAAATCTCAAATTCTGTGGATAAGGGAAAACATTTTCGAGTTGGCCAGCCTTAATGCTTTGCTTGCGCGCATTCCAGAAGGTCGGCGTCAGAAGATCGGCGTGGTGCCTGGTAAACGCTGCTCGAATGCGATCGTCGCCGAGCAAAAACGCGCCCCATTTTTCCGGAAACATATCGTGCGTGCCGACCGAGTACCACACGTCGTGGGACATTTCTTCTTCTTCGTTGCGCGCGTGCGGCACCGGGCGGAATTCGCACGTCGTCATGTACTCGATCTCGTCGTAGTCGTAAAACACCACCCTATTTAACCGCGTGACGCCAAAGTTCTTGTACAGCATATCGCCGGGGAAAATGTTGGCTGCGGCCAGCTCCTTAATCGCGTTGCCGTACTCGAATACGGCATGGTCGAGCTCATCGTCGGTCGCGTGCATCAGGTAAATGTTCAGCGGCGTTAGTCGACGCTCGATGTAGACATGGTTGATCAACACCGTCTTATCGTCGACTTCGATGATGCTCGCACAATCAGCGAGCAACTCGCGCAGCAGCGCCGGAGAGAAACGCGAGCGCGGTAGCGTGACCTGCGAATACTCCCAGGTGTCTGCCATGCGGCCGACCCGGTCGTGCAGCTTGACCAGCTGATACTTTGCCATCACCTGCGGCCGGTCGGTGTCCTTCGGATGCGGAATCACGTCTTTGATCAGCTTGAACACGTACGGATACGACGGCAGCGTGAACACGGCCATCACCAACCCCTTGATGCCGGGTGCCGCGATGAACTCGTCCTGAGAATGCTTCAGATGATGCAAAAAGTCGCGATAGAAGAGCGTCTTGCCCTGCTTGGCGAGGCCGACGCTGGTGTAGAGCTCCGAGCTTGGCTTGCCCGGCAAAATTGAGCGCAGAAAATCGATGTAGGCCGCGGGAGCCTCCATGTCGACCAGGAAGTACGCGTGCGTGAAAGAGAACAGCACTGTCATTAGATCGGTTGTGAAGAGCACGGCGTCGATATAGAGCGTGCCGTCTGCGTTGCGCAGAATGGGCACTGCCACCGGCGTGATGCGCGTGCCATTGATGACCCGGCCAACGATGTATGCGCCCTTATTGCGAAAAAAAAGATTCGACAGAATCTGCAGTTGAAAATCTGGCTCGATGTGCCAGGGTCTCTTAAACGCCACTTCCGATCGGTGCGCATCGGCCACCGCGCGCACGACGCGCCGGATATCGCGCTCGACGTCTTCCCATGGGCATGCAAGTCCAAAGTCGATGACGATTTTTCGCAGAACACGCTTCATCCCGGCGGTTGCCGGGTAATAGCTGCGGTACGACGGCGGGTCGGAATCCATGTAATCGGTCGCTACGCCCGGTCGCACGAAGATAAACCGGTTGTGAAAATAATCGCGATGCAAAATCCGCGTGCACACCGAGTTGAAGAACGTCTCGGCACACTCGGGTTGCCGATGGTCGGCGAGCAGTGAGACGAAGCTTTGCTTTACCGCCTGCCACAGTGCATCGCGCTCGGCGTCGGTCAGTGAATCAAGATCAAAGTTGCGCTCGATCGTCGCTGCAGCTTCATTGACGCGCAGGTCGTAAAAGTCGATGCGCTCGCGAGCGCGCTCGCGAATCGCCTGCCAATTGCCATTCTCGAACAGCGCCTTTGCTTGCTGCGCAACGTAGCGAAAGCGCCGATAGTGGTTATCGAACCCGTCGAGAATCGCGTGTGCGATCTTCGCCGGCGACGGCATCGAGCGGTCGAAGCTGACCGCATCGGCCGAAGCGTCGATGGAATTCACATTCTTCGCGCTAGCTTGAGCTCTGTCGGGGCGTCAGCGCGAGCCACACAGCGAGGACGCCAAATGCGCTGCCCAGAAACCAGCGCTGCAATTGCAGCCAAACCGGTCTGCGTGCGAACCATGCTGCCAGCACGCCGGCGACGGTAACAAGCGTGATGTCCACGATCGCCGCGATGCTGACCTGAACCGCGCCGAGCAACAGGCTTTGACCCAGTATCGGCCCAGATGATGGATCGACGAACTGCGGGAACAGCGACAGGTAAAACACAGCGACCTTTGGATTGACCACGGCTGCGACGAACGCCTGGCGCAGCAGAACGCGGTCTCTCACCGGCTCGAGCGGCTGCGGGGCAAATGAAAATCCGGCGCCGCGCACCGTCGTATACGCGAGCCACAGTAAATACGCGGCTCCGGCCAGCTTGATCGCGTCGAACGCGTAGGGCACCGCGAGCAGCACCACGGTCAGGCCGAACGCAGCGAAGGTCGCATGCAACGAAAGGCCGGCGGCGACGCCGAACATCGAAAAGTACCCGGCGCGGCGTCCCTGCGCGAGCGTGCGCGAGATCAGATACAGCCACACCGGGCCGGGTGTGGCTGCCAGCACCAGCGATGCCAATGTGAACAGCGCGAGTCGATCCGCCGTCAAACCAAGCATTTACTTTCTCCACTCGAAGTGTTGATCGAGCACGGGTGGGCCCCATTCGGTGTTCGCGTGCTCACTGATCAGACGAAAGCCGTGGCGTTCATACAATCGGCGAGCCGCATCGAGTCCGGCAAACGTGTGGAGGTAAACCGTGGCGAAGCGTGCGCGGCAGAAATCCATAGCGCTCGTCATCACGCGCTGCCCCAAATCACGGCCTCGCAACTCGTCGCTGACGATAAACCAGCGCAATTGCGCTGCATCCTGCCGGTCGCCCGCGTCAATGACAATCGATCCATGCACGTGACCACCGTCGACCAGCAGCCAAACACCGTCGCGCGAAGAGTCGTAGCGAGTTAGGAACGCACCGATATCGGCAAGCCGTCCGGCTTCGAATATTGCTCCAAAGCCATGATGCAACGAGTAATAGCGCGTCTGCAGCGCGCAACTTGCCGCGAGCCCGCCCGGAATGTACGCAGGCACGATGCGCGGGCCGCAGTCGATCGGATTCAGCGCATGCTCGAACGGGTACAGCAGCTCAAATCGTTCCAGACAGACCTCGACGTCTTCGCTCATCGTTCGGCCGAGCGACTCGCACTCGCGGCTGAAGTAGCTCCAGTGCCCGCGCTTCCAGTCGTCGAGCGTGCGGTCGCCTTCGCCTTCGTCCCAGGCAAACGCCGCATCGACATCGCGAAATTTGCGGCGCTCGAGCACGGTCGTGCGGATGACCGCGCGC
>DATLOA010000232.1:0-10140 GCA_035536515.1 Burkholderiaceae bacterium
AATTTCCCTGCGGTGTTCGCGCAAAGGCCTCATAGTTCCTTGAACCAATGCGCTGTGCGCAAGGTTGCTGGCCTCGCGCCGTGGTGCGATCGGCACGCGTTTGCTGAACCTAAACGGCGCGGACAGCGACCACCCTGAACCGATGGTTCAGGACATTTGGCCGGGCGGCACAGGCGGGGGAACTATTACTCGGTTGCGTGCGCGGTCACGACCCAGCGGGACTTAAGAACCGATGGACCGCCTGCACGACGACTGATCCTTCACCCACTCCTGAGGCGACGCGCTTAACCGACCCCGAGCGCACATCGCCAACGGCGAATATGCCTGGCGCTGTTGTCGCGAAGGCGGAGTCGAGCTGGTTCTGTTCATCGCGGCCGGTGACGATGAAGCCGCGCGAGTCCAAGGCAAGGCAGTTATCGAGCCATTCTGTATTCGGCTCAGCTCCGATCATCACAAATACCGCACCCATGCGTCGGCTTTCACTGGCGCCCGTCTGCCGATTGGTCCAAACGACTTCGCGCAAAATCGTGTCGCCCGCAAGTGCAGTGATCTCGGTAAACGGATGCAGCGTGATCTTCGGCGACGACTCTATGCGTTGCACCAGATAGTCGGACATCGTGGCGGCGAGTCCAGCGCCACGCACGAGGATGTGCGCGTGCTCGACACTCCGGGATAGAAAGATTGCGGCCTGCCCGGCCGAGTTGCCACCACCGACGATCACGACCTCCTCGGCTTCGCATAGTTGCTGCTCCATGGCGGTGGCGGCGTAGTAAATTCCCTGGCCTTCGAAGCGTTCATAGTCGGCGACGTCGAGCTTGCGATAGCGGGCGCCGGTCGCAATCACGACCGCGCGCGACGCCACTGACTTGCCTTCTTCGAGGCGCAACCGATAGGGCGTGCCGTCGCAATCGATGCCGACCACTGCGCGCGCTATTGCCAAGCGTGCGCCGAACTTCTGCGCCTGAACCTGCGCGCGCCCCGCGAGAGCCTGCCCGGAGATGCCGGTCGGAAATCCTAGGTAGTTCTCGATCTTCGAGCTCGTGCCGGCTTGTCCTCCCGGCGCCATCGCTTCGAGCACCACGGTGCGCAACCCCTCGGACGCTGCGTAAACCGCAGCGGCGAGCCCAGCTGGGCCGGCACCGATAACGGCAACGTCGAAAATCTCGTCGGCGTCAAAGTTCTCTGTCAGTCCGAGCATATCGGCCAGCGCGATAGTGCTTGGATTGCGCAGCACTTTTCCGCCCGGCGCGATGACGACCGGCAGTTCGTCCGCCATGATCTTGTGGCGCTCAAGCAGACCCTCAGGATTGGGATTGCCGTCGACGTCAAGCAACCGATGAGGATAGCCATTGCGCATCAAGAAGCGCTGCAGGCGTAGCGTATCGGCACCGCGCGCCGAACCGATGACGACGGTGCCGCCCTGAGAATGGCGAATCAATCCGACACGCCGCAAAATGAATGCGCGCATGATGATTTCGCCGATATCGGGCTCCGCACTCAGCATCTTGCGAAAGTCAGCGCGCTTGATGCGCACCACTCTGCTGTTCACGCCGGTGCGCGCCGAGACGAGAATTTGGCGGTCGTTGAACAAGTCAAGCTCGCCCGTGAACTGGCGCTCCCCGTGCACGGTGAGCACGTGCCGCTGACCCGCGGCATCTACATCGAAGATCTCGATGTTGCCCTCAAGCACCAGGAAGAAGTCAACGCCACGCTGGCCGCGCTCGAACACACTTGTGCCCCTGCGCAGCCCCTGTTCGACACCGTAGTTTGCAACGCGGTCGGCAGCGTCAACGCTCAAGCGCGGAAACGTCTGAGCTTCACGCGCATATGGGTCGGCAGGATCAACTTCACGCTCGGGTTGGGCGACAGCTACGGATATGGAGCCGGACATCGCGTTAGCCTACGCCACGTGCGTGACAAACTGCTCAATCCAAACAACGACCAACGCACCCGACGAAGACGCTCGACCAGCACTAAATGTTACTAAGCTTGACATCGCCAGGTTGATCAGTATGGAACCAATCCTGTATGCCGCTGGAGCGGTGCTCGCGATTACCGCCGCGGTTAACTGGATCGCACGCAGCATCGACGTTCCGAGCCCCATTGTGCTGGTGGTTGCGGGCGTACTTCTCGCGCTCGTCCCGGGTCTGCCGCAAATCGCACTGCCACCAAATCTGGTGCTGCTCGTGTTCTTACCACCGCTGATCTACTACGCGGCGTTCGGCATGAGCTGGCAGGCATTCTGCGACAACCTGCGCGAGATATCGCTTCTCGCCGTCGGGTGCGTCGTATTCACCACGGTCGTCGTCGCCGCCGCTGCGCATTGGTTGATTGGGCTGCCGTGGCCCGTCGCGTTTGTGCTCGGCGCGATCGTTTCGCCGCCAGACGTCGTGGCTCCCCTCGCGATTGCTCGACGGCTCGGTGTTCCAAGCCGCATCACGGCAATCCTCGAGGGCGAAGGTTTGGTTAATGATGCTACTGCGCTTGTGCTGTTCAAGTTCGCGTTGGCTGCTGTGCTGACGGGCGTTTTTTCCCTCGCGGAAGCGACGATGACGTTTGCGGCCATCGTCGTCAGCGAAACCCTCTGGGGGCTGGTTGTGGGCTGGCTGATGCTGCGCTTGCGCTATTGGGCTAACGAGCCACGGATCGAAGTCACGTTATCGCTGCTGACGCCTTTCCTCGCATTCTGGGTTCCCCACTCCGCGGGCGGCTCCGGCGTTTTAGCAACGGTGGTCGCCGGGTTGTACGTCGGCTCCAAGGGCGTCGAGCTCATACGCTCCAAGACGCGGCTGCAAGCGATATTTTTCTGGGATTTCATCACCTACCTTGTTGAGGGCGCGATCTTCCTGTTGACCGGGCTGCAGGCGCGAGTCGTGTTAGAGGGACTCGGCGCAATCGCGTGGACGCAGCTGTTGCTTTATGCGGTCGCGATAAGTGTCGTAGCGATCGCGGTGCGTTTTGTTTGGGTTTTTCCAGCGACCTACGTGCAGCGCTGGCTGTCTCCCACGTTGCGAGCGCGAGACCCGCCACCGTTCTGGCAGCACCCGTTCCTTATTTCATTCACCGGCATTCGAGGTGTGGTTTCGTTGGCGGCGGCGCTAAGTATTCCGGTCATGATCACCGGCGATCAGGTGTTTCCATATCGACATCTGATTCTGTTTCTGACGTTCAGCGTGATCGTGATGACGTTGGTCGTGCAAGGCCCCGTGCTGCCGTGGCTTGTGCGAAAGCTCGGCCTCACCGACTCCGGCAGCAGAGAGCAACTGCAGCAACAACAACGCGAAGCCGACGCTCGCCTTGAAGCAGCGCGTGCCGCTTTCGATCGGCTACACAAGCTTTCTGCAGAAGTCAACGTACCCGAGGAACAGATTCGCCAAGTGCGAGAGTTGCAGGCGGACCGCGTCAGCCAATTCGAACGCCGACGCGACTTATGTGGTGATGGCAGCGACGTCGCGGCGCGAATCGACCGCCTGGAGCTGGCTTTGATTCAAACAGAGCGGGACTACGTGAACGGTTTGTTACGCAGCGGGCGCGTCAGTGACGAGATCCGTCGGCGGATCGAACGTGAACTGGATTTGCGGGAAGAAGTGATCCAGCGCCGGCTGGAATCAGCCGGCAAGAGTCCAGCAGCCCTCGCGCCTGTCGCTAAGAGGCGTACGTGATGGTGAGATCACCCACTCCGTCTACGTGGCCCTCAAGCGTATCGCCGCGCTTGACCGGACCAACGCCCGATGGTGTGCCGGAAAAAATCAGGTCACCAGGTTGCAGCGTGACCAACCCGGATAGATAAGAGATCTGCTCAGGGACACTCCAGATCTGCTGCGACAGGTCACCCTGTTGTTTGACGACTCCATTCACCCTAACCCAGATCGCGCCGTTCGTGGGATGGCCGATATCGCTCGCGGGTTGCAGTGCTGAACATGGTGCCGACTGATCGAAACTCTTACCCATCTCCCACGGGCGGCCCATCTTTTTCGCTTCGCCTTGTATGTCTCGCCGTGTCATGTCAAGGCCGACTGCGTAGCCCCAAACATGATCTAGCGCGTTCGCGACCGCGATGTCCTTTCCGCCCTTGCCGATGGCAACAACCATCTCGATCTCGTGATGAACATCCTTGGTGCCGACAGGATAGTCAATCGCCGAGCCGCTCTGCACGATCGAGTTCGGTGCCTTCATGAAAAAAAATGGCGGTTCGCGATCGGGGTCGTGACCCATCTCTCGAGCGTGCTCAGCGTAGTTGCGACCCACGCAGAAGATGCGGCCGACTGCAAACCGCAGATCGCTACCCACGATGGGCAGCGACGGCCGCGGGCCAATATCGATGACGTAGGCTGCCTGACGTAAATCGTCTTTTCCCATGACCTTCTCTTGTTAGATTGCTAGTCGAGTTTGATCCCGATCGCTTTCGTGATCTTTCCGTATTTGTCCACTTGGCCGCGCAGCATCTCCCGAAATTCCTCCGGCGACTTGCTGCTGATCGGCTCGGCGCCGTTGGCATCCATCGACGCCTTGAATTCAGGAGTTGCAACAATAGCCGCGATCTCCTTGTGCAGGCGATCGACGATCGGCTTCGGCATGTTGGCCGGTCCCATGATGCCTAGCCAGAGCGCCGCATCGAAGCCGGGATAGCCCTGCTCAGCGACCGTCGGCACGTCGGGTAGCGCAGGTGAGCGCGCCACGGTTCCTACGGCGAGCGGACGCACCTTGTTCGCCTTCGCGTGTTGTAACAGCGCCGGCATCGAACCGAACACGGCCTGCACTTCGCCCTGCAGAATCGCCGCGTCGGCCGGCGCGTTACCCTTGTACGGAATGTGCACGAGGTCGACCTTGGCCGCGTCTTTCAGCATCTCCATCGCGAGATGCGTTGCGGTCCCATTGCCGGCCGACGCGTAGTTCAGCTTGCCGGGCTGGCTCTTCGCGAGAGCGAGAAATTCATTCAGGTTGCGCGCCTGCACCTGCGGATTCACCACCAAGAGATAAGGTGTGATCGCCACCAGGGAGATCGGCGTGAAATCTGTGACCGGGTTGTACGAAAGCTTCGAATAGGCGCCCGCAGCAATTGCATGCGTGCTGGTTGTTCCGAGTGTCAGCGTGTACCCGTCGGGCGCAGACTTCGCCGTGGCGTCCGCACCGATAGTGCCGCCCGCGCCCGCCCTGTTCTCAACAACAATGGTTTGCCCTAGCCGCTCGCCGAGCCTCTGCGCGACGATACGGGCGACAATGTCGGTCGAGCCGCCCGGAGCGAAGCCGACAATTAGTTTGATCGGGCGATTCGGGTAGTCGGACTGCGCCAGCGTCGCACTCGACGACATAAAAATTCCGGCACCGGCGGCGATCCCTGCAATGCCTTTCACAATCGCATTCATTACTGCCTCCTTGCGACTTTAAATTTCGGATTCTTGGGTCCTGTCAGCATTCTATGCGCTGCACATCTGCAACGCGCCGAATTTCTAGACGCAGCGAACGGACCGAGGGATGATGCGGCGATCAGTCAGCATGGAGATAGGATGATCGATTTGAGAAACATCGTACGCCGCTCATGCTTAACGTTCTGTGTGGGCTTGGGCGCGGTCACTGTGAGCCCGCTGCTGCAGGCGCAGGAATACCCATCGCGACCGGTACGGATCATCGTGCCCTTTTCGCCCGGAGGCGCGGTCGATGGGCCGACGCGGGTCGTCGCCCAGGAACTTTCCAAGCGATTCAACCAACAGGTGATCGTCGAAAACAAACCAGGCGCAGGCGCGACAATAGGCACCGAGCTCGCCGCGAAATCCGCGCCGGATGGCTACACGCTGCTGCTCGCTTCGCAGACCAACGCGATCAGTGCGACTTTGTATTCGCAACTCAAATTTCATCCTCTCGATGACTTCGTTCCGATCTCGTTGATCGGTCGCGAACCCGGCGTCCTCGTCGTGCATCCGTCTCTTCCTGTGCAGTCAATCCAGGAGTTGATCACGTACGCGAGGGAGCGGCCGAGCCAGTTGGACTACGCATCATCGGGCAACGGCAGCGGCCAGCATCTGTTCGCCGCACTTTTTCTGTCGCAGACGGGACTCAAGATGAACCACATTCCCTATCGCGGCAGCGGTCAGGCAACGACTGACTTGCTCGGCGGCCAGGTCATGGTGTCGTTTCCCGGTGTCGCCGGCATGCTAGGGCACATCAAGACGGGAAAACTGCGCGCGCTCGCGGTGACCAGCGCCACTCGCTCGCCGCAATTACCCGACGTGCCGACCATCGCCGAGGCGGCTGTTCCCGGATACGCCGCCTACGTTTGGCTGGGCTTGATGGCGCCGAAAGGCACACCAACGCCGATCATCGAGAAACTGCATCGCGAAGTGTTGAGCGCATTGGCAACACCCGAAGTGAAAACCTACATGGCTAATGCCTCAATAGAGATTGTGGCCTCGACGCCCGCCGAATTTGGAACCTTCTTTCGTGAAGAGATCGATCGTTGGGCAAAGATCGTCAGAGGAACGGGTGCCAAGATTGATTGACACAACCACTGCCAGCCGTCACAGGAGAGCAATGTCCGCACTGATTGACACTGACGCGCCGGTGACTGGCGTCGAGCACTGGGCGAAAAAAGGCGAAGTTCGCCTCTTTCTGTGGGAGAAATTTGTCGACGCGCCAGACAACAAGCCAGCCGTTCTTTTCGTCCATGGTTCCTCAATGGCGTCGCAACCTACGTTTGACTTGAAAGTGGACGGGCGCGCCGATTCGTCGGTCATGGATTGGTTTGCCCGGCGCGGCTTCGTGTGCTGGAGCGTCGATATGGAAGGCTACGGAAGATCCGACAAACATCGTGACATCACGTGCGACATCGCGAATGGCGCCGACGACCTGGCCGCTGCGACCGACTACATCGGTCGCACGCGCGGCGTGCGGCGCTTCTTCGTCTACGGCATCTCTTCCGGCGCCTTGCGTGCGGCGCTGTTTGCGCAAAGACATCCGAGCCGCGTCGCGCGTCTGGCGCTCGACGCTTTTGTGTGGACCGGCGAAGGAAGCCCCACATTGGAGCAGCGGCGCAAGAAGCTTCCTGTATTTCTGAAAGCTAAACGCCGGCCGATCGATCGGGCGTTCGTCTATTCCATTTTTGAACGCGACCATCCGGAGTGCGCAGACAGGCGCGTCGTCGATGCGTTCGCCGACGCGATCCTCGCGCTCGATTCGTCAATGCCGAATGGAACGTACATTGACATGTGCTCGAAGTTGCCGCTCGTCGATCCGGCAGCCGTCACAACACCGACGATCATCATGCGCGGCGAGTTCGACGGCATCGCGGGACTCGACGACCTGATAAATTTCTTTGTCCGGTTGCCGAGTCCAGATAAGCAGTTCACCGTGATGCCAGGCATTTCGCACGCCAGTTTTCAGCAAAAAAACTATCTGCTTGTGTATCAAATCCTGCATTCGTTTTTTGCACGGCCGGAACCGGCCTACATGGCAGCCGCGTCCCCGTCGTGATTGAGCGCAGTCCGAGGGCGGATTCGTCTCACGCCGCGCGACCATACGCGTTAACCCGGGCAAAAACGGTCATCGCGTCGCATCGCAACGCCGTTGTAGGTGTGGAAATTGCCGTAGATCAATTACCCGCAGCTGAGTTTGAGACGATGATGCGTGGTGAGGCGCACAGAATCCGCAATCGAAGCGGCGAAGAAGTTCATACATAGACATTGGGAGACTTAGATGGCCAAAAATTTACCAGCTACGCTGAAGCGCGCCGCATGCGCCGTGATCGCGGGCGCCTTCGCAACGTTTGCACCGGTAGCGTTTTCCGCGTGGGAACCCACCAAGCCCGTAGAGTTTGTGGTACCCGCCGGCACCGGCGGCGGCGCCGACCAGATGGCGCGCTTGCTGCAAGGCGTAATCACCAAGAACAATCTGGCGAAACAACCGCTGATTGTCGTCAACAAATCCGGTGGTGCGGGCGCCGAAGGATTCCTGGCGGTGAAAGAAGCTAAGGGCGATCCCCACAAGATCATCATTACATTGTCGAACTTGTTCACCACGCCGCTTGCAACCGGGGTTCCGTTTAATTGGAAAGACCTGACGCCGGTGGCGATGCTTGCGCTTGACCAATTCGTGCTTTGGGTCAATGCCGAGTCGCCGTACAAGACTGCGAAGGACTATCTCGCCGCCGTCAAAGGCGCGAATCCCGCCAAATTAATGGGAGGCACCGGTTCGAAGCAGGAAGACCAAATCATCACGGTCGCGATCGAGAAGTCCGCGGGCGTGAAGTTCAGCTACGTTCCGTTCAAGGGCGGCGGCGACGTTGCGGTGCAACTGGTCGGCAAGCACATCGATTCGAGCGTCAATAATCCGATCGAAGCGGTGGCGCAGTGGCGCGCTGGCAAGCTGCGCCCGCTTTGCGTGTTCGATGATGAACGGATGCCCTATAAGGCCAAGGTCACCGACACGATGTCGTGGAACGATATTCCCACCTGCAAAGAGTCCGGTGTGCCCACCGACTACGTGATGCTGCGCGGAATCTTTATGCCCGGCGGTGTTAGCAAGGACCAGGTCGACTACTACGTCGAATTGTTCAAGAAAGTACGCGAGACGCCGGAGTGGAAGAAGTTCATGGAAGACGGTGCGTTTAATCAGACCTTCATGAGCGGCCCGGACTATGCGAAGTGGGTCGAGAAAACCGAGACCACACACCGCGAGTTGATGCGCGAAGCCGGCTTTCTCGCAAAGCCGTAGGCAATCCAAAGACCGCGCGTAATGCGCGGTCTTCGCATGAGCTTTAGTCTTATCGCTCTCTCGTCTCACCGCTCTGTAAATGGATAATCATCAGCCGACCAAAGGAGGAGATGCAAGCGTCTCGACGCGGTCTGTCGAGATCGCCGTCGCTCTGATTCTGTTCCTGTTGGGAGCTATCGTCGTGTACGACAGCTACCGTCTAGGCTCTAAATGGGGCAGCGACGGACCGCAGTCGGGTTACTTTCCGTTCTACATCGGCCTACTGATCTGTATCGCGAGCGTGGTAACGCTCGTGCAAGCGGTGCGCGCGAAATCCGGTGCCGGCAAGTCGTTCGTCCTATGGGGTCCATTTAAACGTGTGCTGATCGTGCTGCTGCCGGCGGCACTTTATGTTCTATGCATCAAGTTCGTCGGCATCTACGTTGCATCGGCGATCTATATCGCGATCTTCATGATCTGGCTTGGAGAATATTCGTGGTGGAAAGGCATCGCCGTCGGTATTGCCATCAACGCGATTTTTTTTATGATGTTCGAAGTGTGGTTCAAGGTGCCGTTGTTCAAGGGTGTGCTCAACCCCCTCGGATTTCTCGGATATTGATGCACCTCGCACGGTCCTTACTTTTCACTGGCGCTCGGAGAAACGTTTGCTCGAGCTGAGCGCCTTGTTCGACGGCTTCGCCGTCGTGCTGACTCCGTTCAATCTGATGCTGATGATGATCGGCATCGTGCTCGGCGTCATCATTGGTGTGCTTCCCGGATTGGGCGGCGCCAATGGCGTGGCGATCTTGCTGCCGCTGACGTTCACGATGCCGCCGACCTCGGCAATCATCATGCTCTCTTGCATCTACTGGGGAGCGTTGTTCGGCGGTGCCATCACGTCGATCTTGTTCAATATTCCGGGGGAGCCATGGTCGGTTGCGACGACGTTCGACGGCTATCCGATGGCGCAGCAGGGGCGCGCCGGTGAAGCGCTGACCGGCGCGTTTACGTCGTCCTTTGTTGGCGCGTTCGTCGCCGTTGTGATGATCACGTTCATGGCGCCGCTGGTCGCGCAATTCGCGCTGCAATTTGGAACGCCCGAATTTTTCTCCGTCTACCTGCTGACCTTCTGTAGTTTTATCGGCATGGGCAAAGGATCGCCGTGGAAGACGCTGACGTCGATGATGGTCGGATTCGCGCTCGCCGCGGTTGGCATGGATACGGTGACAGGACAACTGCGCCTGAACTTCGGTTTTACCGAGTTCCTGCGCGGCTTTGATTTTCTGATCGCGGTGATCGGTCTGTTCGGGATCGGCGAGATCCTGCTGTCGATGGAACAGGGCCTGTCATTCAGCGGCCGACCCGCCAAGCTCAATCCGAAGGTCGTATTCGAAACCTGGGCCAAGCTTCCGAAGTACTGGATGACTTCTCTGCGCAGTTGCGCGATCGGTTGCT